>CACZYP010000001.1 GCA_902785425.1 uncultured Ruminococcus sp.
CTTGTGTAATGGTTTTGTTAGCACTTACATTTTACACTATTGATGCTATGTTGTCTATTTTTATTTTACTGTTGCACTTCAAATGATAACCTATCCAGCGCCCTTGGCTGCCGGAGGCGAGTTGCGGAATTGTCAATTGTCCATTGAAAAAAGAGGACAACTTTCGCTGTCCTCTTTATTCCTAATAACACATTAAATTGAAACTTATTCGTATCTGAGTGCGTCTATCGGGTTGAGATTTGCCGCTTTGATCGACGGAACAAGACCGAAGATTATGCCGACGCCCATCGAGAAGCCTACCGATATCGCAATTGCGCCAACACTTATTACGGTTGTCATTCCGACTATAACGCCGATAAGCTTTGCTATGCCGATCCCTATCAGCACGCCTATAAGTCCGCCGAGACTTGTCAGAACGACCGATTCCGTAAGGAACTGACCGAGTATTACTCTGCGCTTTGCGCCGAGGGCCTTTTTAAGACCTATCTCTCTCGTTCTTTCCGTTACCGAAACGAGCATGATGTTCATAACACCGATGCCGCCTACAAGAAGCGATATGCTTGCAATGCCTACGAGCAGCATGGAGGTTATCTTCATGATCTCTTTGAGATACTCGGCGTCTTCCGTGAGCGAGCCTGATTTGTATTCGTATTTATCCGGCTCTGTAAGTGTTGCGTTGAGCACTTCCGAAGCTGCCGTTGAAGCCGTAACGATGTTGTCACGATCTTCTATCCTGATAACGAGCGACTGTATGTCATCGTAGCCTGCGGCGTCGTTCCATGAAGTGTACGGTACCATAACGGATTTATCGCCTATGCCGAGATTTATCATGTAGTCGGAAAGGTTTTCGATCTCGGAATAATCGACAGGCTTTGTAACAACGCCCACTATAGTGAACAGCTCGTTGCCGAACTGCACCGTTTTGCCGATGGGGGATTCGTTGTTGAACAAAGACGAGGCAATGGAATCCGATATGATCATAACGTTGTTGTGATCGTCGTAATCACGCTGAGTGAAGAATCTGCCCTCGGAAAGAAGCTTTCCGCAAAGTGGCAGATAATCAAGTCCGACGCCGTAAGATGTGCAGTAGGCCGATTGGCTCAGATATTTCACTTCGAGCGAGTATTCCTTGCAGTAGATAGCGGCAGCTTCACTGATGCCGTCTAATTCCTTAACTTGTTCAACGCATTCCTCGGGGATCGTTGTAACACCGGTTATCGGTCCGTTGTTAGATGCGTCGTAAGGCTGATACTTATCGTTTTTGTCAAAAAAGCTGATAGTAACTGTGTTGGTGCTGTCGCCGACCATTTCTTCTTTGAGCTGTTCGCTTGCGCCGTTTATGATAGAAACGATTATGATGATGGCTGCAATACCGATTATGATACCGAGCATCGTAAGTGCCGAACGCATTTTGTGCGAGCGTATGCCCCGAAACGAGAGCATTACATTTTCAAACATATTATACCTCCCATTAGTAGAACAGACCGAAGTCGTAGTACATACTGTCGAAATCGGTATCAACTGTTTCGCTGCCTACCTTTGCCTTGCCGTAGGGGAAGCAGATCATGTCGTCGCCTGTGATACCTTCGGTGACGAGCGCCGTTTCATACTCTTTTTTGCCTACCTTTACGTAGCGCTTTTCAAGCCGGCCGTCTTCGCCTTTGATAAGCACATAAGAGCGGCTGCCCTCTGTTCTGATGAGTGATGTCGGCATAACGCAGCCTTCCGTGCCGTCGTTGTTCCTGACAACGAGCTGTACTTCACTGTCGGCGCCGATCTCCATATCGTTGTCGAGCGTTACTGTGAATTCGTACTGAGATTCAAGGCTGCCGTTGTTCGATTCATCCGAGCCGACCTGTGAGCTCGGTTCGGGATTGATATATGTGACAGTACCGGTGCCTTCTGTGCCTGTTTCGTAATTGGTGATATCGACAGCCATACCCTCGGCTACCTTGTCGAGAGAGAATTCGCCTACCGTTGCGGTAACGCTCATGCCCGAATCATTATTGACCGTCATGTATGCGCCCGATTCGGAGAGATGCTTGATATCCTTTGCAACGAATGTTACCTTGCCGTCGATAGTTGCTACTTCGCCGCCTGTCTGGGCAAGCTTCTTTGCTTTCTTTACATTAAGCTCTGCCTGACGCTCCTGAAGATCAAGGTCTGCCTTGCTCTTCTCTTTTTCTTTTATCATGTCACGCAGTTCCTGAGCCGAGAACTTGTAATTGTCGTCAAGCGTTATCTCTGCGGAAACGTTGGCATTGCCTTCCGGAAGTTCCGATAGCTGCGGTATCTCGCTCATATCGTAATAATTGTCGGGGAGAGTATAGTCGCCGGGGTTCTGAGGAGCAGCGGCGCTCATCGTAAGGAACGAGGCGAAACCAACGGAGCTGCCGCCGAAAGCGATCATGCCGTCGGGAGTTACCGTTACGCCGTCCATAAGAGGATAATCCTGTACCGAGGCGGCGTCTATTTTCGAGCCGTCGATAAGCTTTGCAAAAAGCTGCATGTCGTCTTCGGTGCAAACGTAAAAGACTGCTGTTTTACCGCTGAGTTCCGAAAGAAGTTCCTTTGAAACGACGCTTGTCTGACCTGCTATGTAAATGAACGGGTCTTCGGCTGTGCCTGTGCCGGCAAGCGGAATGCTCGTTTTTGTTATACGGGCTTCGTACTTTGATTTAGGAGCCTGGTCGGGAGTGGAGTCGGAATCTGTGTCGCTGTTCTGGGGCTCTTCCTCCTCTTCTTCCTGCGGAGCATTTTCCGAAGGCTGGAGACGTTTTAAAACATCAAGCTCATTGTCAACGATCTGGATATTGTTTTTGAGCGTTTTAACGAGCAGCTCGGCGTCTTCAACACTGTCCTTGAGCGAGTGTGTATCGTAGCTTATGAGGACATCGCCCTTCTTGACAATGTCGCCCTTTTTGAAGTTTACGCTTTGTATCTTAAGTTCGGGCGATACCTTTACATTTATAAAGCTGCCCTTTTTGAGTTTTCCGTAAAATGTGTCGCCGCTTGATGAAAGATCTGTATAGTATACGTCGGCAGCTGCGGAAACAGGCGCCACCTTTATGATCTTTTCCGAGTTCTTTGCCTTTGTCCAGCCGAAAATACCGCCGCCTGCAGCCAGCACGATGAGCGGTATCACTATGTAGCGTGCTTTGAATTTACCCATTTGTGTTACCTCCGTGTCTGCGCTTTGAACGTGCTTCAAAGTCGGAAAGCGACATCAGCTCGCCGTCGTAGATGACGACGATGTTGTTTGCACATTCTGCTACCGTTTTTTCATGCGTTATCATTACGATGGTAACGCCCTCTTTGTTGAGAGATGAAAACAGATCCATTACCTGTTCGCCCGAAGCTGAGTCGAGTGCGCCGGTAGGCTCGTCGGCAAGCAGGATCTTCGGGGAATTTGCTATTGCTCTTGCGATAGCGACACGCTGCTTCTGTCCGCCCGAAAGCTGAGTGGGGAAGAACTTCATTCTGTCGGCAAGACCTACTTTTTCAAGAGCGGCTGCGGCGATCTCTCTGCGCTGACGCTTCTTGATGCCTGCGTAAAGCAGGGGAAGCTCCACGTTTGCAAGTGCTGTTTCTCTCGGCATGAGGTTGAAGTTCTGAAAAACGAAGCCTATGCCCTTGTTTCTTATAGCGGAAAGCGAGCGGTCGTTCTGAACCGAAATGTCTATGCCGTCGAACATATACGTTCCGCTTGTGGGCTTGTCAAGCAGACCGATAATATTCATCAGCGTACTTTTGCCCGAACCTGAGGGACCCATTATCGAAAGATAGTCGCCCTCTTTTACCTGTAGATTTATATTTTTGAGAACGGGTACTTCAAGGTCGCCCGCCTGGTAGTTTTTATAGATTTCCTGAAGATCAAGTATCATTTGATTACCCCCTTAGCCTGCAATGTCGTCGGGGATCATTATATCTTCTTCGATGGAATTCCCGGAGATCTCGGCGCTTTCGTCATAGCCTTTTATTGTCTCCATGCCCTCAAAGAAACGATCTTCGGGGAACGCTACGTAATCATCGTTAGTGAGTCCGGAAATGATCTCGTAACGGAAAAGTTCATTATCATGCTCGCCGAGCTTTACGCTGCGCTTTGCAAGCTTGCCGTTGTCGTCTGTCCATACGTAAGGTGCCGTAGTGGCGTCGCAAACGAAGCTGTCATCTATATAAACTTTGTCGTCGTCCTCTTTGTCTGCTGTGCTGTTACCCCTTGCTTCTTCAACTGTAACATGCTGACCGATGAGAAGACCGTCAATGCTGTCAAGAGAAATGTAAACCGGATACTTTGTAGTGGTTTCCAGACCGTAAACAGGATTGCTGTTTGAAGGCTTTGCCGTGTCGATGGAAACGACGGAGCCTGTCCATGTTTTGGACTCATCTACTCTTGAGCGGATAAGTATAGGCTCGTCTACGAAAAATTCTCCGATGTGCTCTTCGCTTACGCTTGCCTTAACACGGTAGTCGCCCGATGAAGTGATCGTTATGTACGCTTCGGCTGTGGGGTCGTCTACGGAGCGGATAATACCGTCGATAGAAGATTTCACAACGGCGTTCTTGATGGAGTTTTCCGATTTTACGATCGTCTTTTCGACTGTGCTCTTGTTGTACTCCGCCTTTTTAAGACCAAGCTTTGCGGCTTCGATCTGATTTTCAAGCGTCAGGCGCTGGTTCCTTGTAGCTGTGCTCTGCTCCTTTTCAAGAGCGGCTATCTGATCGTTGTACGACTTGATCTCGGCTTCTGCCTGCTCACGGTCAAGCTTGTACTGGTCGAGCTGATACTGAAGATCTTCGATATCGTATTCAAAAAGCTTGTCGCCTTTTTTGATCGGGTCGCCCTCTTTTACGTATATAGTTTTGATCTTTTTCTCGCTGTCGGAATCGACCGATATGACCTCCTGCGATTCGATCACCGCACTGTAGCGGTTAGAGAGGAAGATGATGTTGTCATTAGTGCCGCCGAGACGGTTGACGTATGCAACGTTTTCGTTGAAGTCGCTGCCGCCTTTGACAAGCGGTACAACAACGAACCACCCTACCGCAAGAACGGTTGCCGCCAATAACAGGATAAAAATGATTTTCAATACCTTTTTCATGTTCATATGCCTCCAATGAATGTTCTATTTGGTATAATACAATTATACACTTCCGCATATGCCGTGTCAATACTTAAATTGTTAAATTTCTAACAAACCATTATATACCGAACCTCGCCTGCGGCGAGGTTCTTAAATTGAAAATGGAAAATTGAAAATGGAAAATTGAAAATGGAAAATTGCAGAGTCGCTGCGCTCCTGATTTTATATTGGTGTTTTCAAGCCGAATAATTATCACTCGGCGGCGAGTGAAGTATGGATTTATGATGACTAATACAAATTCACCTCGCCCAAGGCGAGGTTCTTAAATTGAAAATGGAAAATTGAAAATGGAAAATTGCGGAGTCGCTGCGCTCCTGATTTTATATTGGTGTTTTCAAGCCGAATAATTATCACTCGGCGGCGAGTGAAGTATGGATTTATGATGACTAATACAAATCCAACTCGCCGAAGGAGAGGTTCTTAAATTGAAAATGGAAAATTGAAAATGGAAAATTGCGGAGTCGCTGCGCTCCTGATTTTATATTGGTGTTTTCAAACCGAATGATTATCACTCGGCGGCGAGTGAAGTGTGGATTTATGATGACTAATACAAATCCAACTCGCCTGCGGCGAGGTCCTTAAATTGAAAATGGAAAATTGAAAATGGAAAATTGCGGAGTCGCTGCGCTCCTGATTTTATATTGGTGTTTTCAAACCGAATAATTATCACTCGGCGGCGAGTGAAGTGTGGATTTATGATGACTAATACAAATCCGACTCGCCGAAGGAGAGGTTCTTAAATTGAAAATGGAAAATTGAAAATGGAAAATTGCAGAGTCGCTGCGCTCCTGATTTTATATTGGTGTTTTCAAACCGAATAATTATCACTCGGCAGCGAGTGAAGTATGGATTTATGATGACTAATACAAATCCAACTCGGCGAAGCCGAGTTCCATAATTTTCCATTTTCCATTTTCAATTTTCCATTAAAAAAAAGCCACCCACACAAATGTGTGGAATGGCTTTGGTTTGTTTGAGATTTGAGATTAAAGTGAACCTTCAACGATCGCTTTTGTGTCTCTTGCGATAACGAGCTCTTCGTTTGTCGGGATAACAAATACCTCGATCGAAGAATCGTCTGCGGAGATCTTGCCGGCGTTGCCGTGGATCATTGCGTTGTTCTTCTCTTTGTCTACCTTTACACCGAGGCAGGAGAGGTATTCGCAGATCTTTTCACGGAGAGTTACCTGGTTTTCACCGAGGCCTGCCGTGAATACCATGCCGTCGCAGCCGCCGAGAGCTACATAGTAGCCGCCGATGAACTTTGCGATCTCATAGTAAAGGATCTCATGAGCGAGGTGTGCTCTTTCGTTGCCTTCTTTTTCTGCCTTGGAAACGTCTCTGTCGTCGCTCGAAATACCGGAAATACCGAGAAGACCGGACTTCTTGTTGAGCAGGTCGCTCATCTCGGAGGGAGAGAGGTTCTCTTTCTCTGCGATGAATGTTACAACGGAAGGATCGAGTGTACCTGTTCTTGAACCCATCATGAAGCCGTCAAGCGGAGTAAGACCCATAGATGTGTCGATTACCTTGCCGCCGTCGATAGCTGTAATGGAAGAACCGTTGCCGATGTGGCATGTGATGAGCTTGAGGTCTTTGATATCCTTGCCCATCATGTTTGCGCATTCGCCGCTTACATAACGGTGCGATGTGCCGTGGAAGCCGTAGCGGCGGACCTGGTACTTCTCGTAATACTCATAGGGAACAGGGTAGATGTATGCCTTTTCGGGCATTGTGGAATGGAAAGCTGTATCGAATACAACGACCTGCGGAAGAGTCTCGCCGAACACTTCTACGCATGCTCTGAGAGCCTGAACGTGACCCTTGTTGTGGAGCGGTGCAAGCGGGATAAGGCTTTCGATGCCCTTGATGACCTCTTCGTTAACGAGAACGGACTTGCTGAAGATAGCGCCGCCCTGCACGATTCTGTGACCGATAGCCGAAACTTCGGAAAGATCGGAGATAACGCCGTACTCGCTGTCTGTAAGTGCGTTCTTTACCTCCATGAAAGCTGCTCTGTGGTCGGGAAGAGTTACTTCCTTCTTGAACTCTTTGCCGTCAGCGTTTTTGTAGCCTACAAGACCGTCGATGCCGATCCTTTCGCAATTTCCTTTTGCAAGAACCTTTTCGTCCTCCATGTCGATAAGCTGGAACTTAAGGGACGAGCTTCCTGCGTTGATAACTAATATTTTCAATGGTATTCTCTCCTTGTGCGTTACCGCCATTATTTCATCTATAATAATAGTACAAAATCACAAGGATTTCAATATTTTCTTGCAATTTTTTTCAGAGAAGTCGTTTGTGTCGTGCTTTCAGTGATTACAGCGCTTTCGTTCTGATCTCTTCGAGAACGTCCGAAAGGAACTTCTCAACGCTCATAGCGCCGATGTCGCCCTGCTTTCTCGAACGAACGGAAACAGTATTGGCTTCGATATCCTTGTCGCCGCAAAGGATCATGTACGGGATTTTCCGGAGCTGTGCTTCTCTGATCTTGTAGCCGATCTTTTCGCTTCTGTCGTCGATCTCAACACGAAGACCCTTTTCTTCAAGCTTTGCTTTTACCTCGTTGATGTAGTCAAGGTGTCTGTCTGCGATGGGCAGCAGCTTTACCTGAACGGGAGCAAGCCATGTCGGGAATGCACCTGCGAAATGCTCCGTGATTACTCCGATAAAACGCTCGATCGAACCGAGAACGACTCTGTGTATCATAGCAGGGCGATGCTTTTCGCCGTCTGCACCGATGTATTCAAGCTCAAATCTTTCGGGCAGCTGCATATCGAGCTGTATCGTGCCGCACTGCCATGTTCTGCCAAGTGAATCGGAGAGATGGAAATCAAGCTTAGGTCCGTAGAATGCGCCGTCGCCTTCATTTATAACGAAAGATTTTCCGAGATCCGTACATGCCTGTTTTAACGTATCCGTAGCAAAATCCCATGTAGCAACGTGACCGAGATGATCTTCGGGCATTGTCGATACTTCGATCTGATAGGAAAGTCCGAAAACGGAATAGACCTCGTCAAACAGGTTGATAACATTTTTGATCTCATCTCTCATCTGCTCCCATGTCATAAATACATGAGCGTCGTCCTGTGTAAAGCAGCGGACACGGAAAAGACCGTGAAGCGCACCCGAAAGCTCATGCCTGTGAACAAGACCCAATTCGCCGATTCGCAAAGGCAGCTCTTTGTAGGAGTGCGGCTCCGATTTGTAAACGAGCATTCCGCCGGGGCAGTTCATCGGCTTGATGCAGAACTGTGTGTCGTCTATCATCGTGGAATACATATTCTCGCTATAGTGCGCCCAGTGACCCGATTTTTCCCACAAAGCCTTATCAAGCATTATAGGCGTGGATATTTCAAGGTAATTGTAGCGCTTATGAACTTCACGCCAGTAATCTATGAGCGTGTTTCTCAACACCATGCCTTTCGGTAGGAAGAACGGAAAACCGGGGCCTTCGTCCATAAGAACGTACAGACCAAGCTCTTTGCCGAGCTTGCGGTGATCTCTTTTTTTTGCTTCCTCGATCCTTTGCAGGTATTCGTCAAGCTCCGCTTTGCTCGGATAAGCTACGCCGTATATGCGCTGTAAAGCCGCTTTTGAAGAATCGCCTCTCCAGTAAGCGGAGTTACAGGCTGTAAGCTTTACCGCATTTGCTTTTACTCTGCCTGTGGAATCAAGGTGCGGTCCTGCGCACAAGTCCGTAAACTCTCCCTGCTTGTAGAAGCTGATAACGGCGTCGTCGGGAAGATCGTTTATAAGCTCGATCTTGTACGGCTCGGACTTCATAAGCTCCAAAGCCTCTTCACGGGGCAGCTCAAATCTTTCAAGCTTCAGTTTTTCTTTGCAGATCTTTTTCATTTCGGCTTCGATCTTTTCCAGTATCTCCGGCGTGAAGCTGAACGGAGCGTCCATATCGTAATAAAAGCCGTTGTCTATTGAAGGACCTATCGCAAGTTTTACTTCCGGGTAAAGTCTCTTGACTGCCTGCGCCAGTATATGAGAGCAGGTATGCCAATACGTCCTCCTGTATTCTTCATTTTCAAACGTTGATTTGTTTTCCATTTTGTTTTCCTCCTTGTCTCCGGCTTGATGTGAAACATAGTTATCAAGCACAGTAATTATAAAAATGTTGATAAAAACTGTTTAGTTTTTATGATTTAGGGTAAAAAAATACCGGCAGCAGACAGCGGTGAGATACTCAAAGACCGATCATCGGAAAGCGCAGGGTATTATCGGTGTGACGGGTTGTTACGGGTTTTCAGCGTTTTCTAACTCTTTTTACTAAAAATATAAATGGTAAATAATGGTATATAGAAATAGTAAAAGGTTTTGGAAATTCACAAAAACCCGTCACAACCCGTCACAGCTCAAAGATCAATGCTTCCGATGTACCGTTCAGGATGAATACCGCATCGTTTTGCTGTCATCTGTGCCGTTAGTAACACATTAAAGAGTAGCTTACAGTGCCTTCGTTCTGATCTCTTCGAGAACGTCTTCAAGGAACTTCTCAACGCTCATAGCGCCGATGTCGCCCTGTTTTCTCGAACGAACGGAAACAGTATTGGCTTCGATATCCTTGTCGCCGCAAAGCAGCATGTAAGGAACCTTTTCAAGCTGTGCTTCTCTGATCTTGTAGCCGATCTTTTCGCTTCTGTCGTCGATCTCGACACGAAGACCCTTTTCTTCGAGCTTTGCTTTTACCTCGTAGATGTAGTCAAGGTGTCTGTCTGCGATGGGCAGGAGCTTTACCTGAACGGGAGCGAGCCACATCGGGAATGCGCCTGCGTACTTCTCGATAAGAAGCGCAAGTGTTCTCTCGTAGCAGCCGATAGATGTTCTGTGAATGATGTAGGGGTTCTTTTTTGTACCGTCTTTGTCAACGTATTCCATGCCGAACTTCTCTGCGAGCATCTGGTCGATCTGTATGGTGATGAGCGTATCCTCTTTGCCGTGAACGTTCTTGATCTGAATGTCGAGCTTCGGACCGTAGAATGCAGCTTCGCCGATACCGATCTTGTATGTTACACCGAGATCGTCAAGGATAGTCTTCATGATGCCCTGAGCTTCGTCCCACTGCTCTTCGGTGCCGATGTACTTTTCACGGTCGGTCGGATCCCACTGCGAGAAGCGGTAGGAAACATCGTCCTGAAGACCGAGCGTTGTGAGCATGAATGTGGTAAGTTCGAGGCACTTCTTGAACTCGTCTGCAAGCTGATCGGGACGGCACATAAGGTGTCCCTCGGAGATGGTGAACTGACGAACTCTGATAAGACCGTGCATCTCGCCGCTTGCTTCGTTTCTGAACAGGGTAGAGGTCTCGTTGTAGCGCAGCGGAAGATCTCTGTAAGAGCGCTGCTTGTTGAGATATGCCTGATACTGGAACGGACATGTCATCGGGCGGAGAGCGTAGACCTCTTTGTCCTTTTCCTCGTCGCCGAGAACGAACATGCCGTCTTTATAGTGATCCCAGTGACCCGAGATCTTGTAAAGGTCGGACTTTGCCATGAACGGAGTTTTGGTGAGAAGCCAGCCTCTCTTCTGCTCCTCGTCCTCAACGAAACGCTGTAAAAGCTGGATAACTCTTGCACCCTTAGGAAGCATGATCGGCAAGCCCTGACCGATATAATCTACGGTCGTGAAAAGCTCCAGCTCACGGCCGAGCTTGTTGTGATCTCTCTTCTTTGCCTCTTCGAGCATAGTGAGATGCTCTTCAAGCATAGACGCTTTCGGGAAAGCGGTTCCGTAAACTCTGCAAAGCTGAGCGTTGTTTGCGTCGCCTCTCCAGTAAGCGCCTGTACATGCGGTGAGCTTGAATGCTTTGAGCGGAGAAACGTTCATAAGGTGAGGGCCTGCGCAAAGATCGGTAAAGTCGCCCTGCTTGTAGAACGAGATTTTCTCGCCCTTATCGGAATGCTCCTTTGCAAGCTCTACCTTGTAAGGTTCGCCCATCTCTTCAAGAAGCTTTACAGCCTCATCGGGAGCAAGCTCAAAACGCTCAACTTCGATGCCGCTCTTTACGATAGCCTTCATCTCTTTGGTGATAGCTTCAAGGTCTTCGGGCGAGAATGCCTTTTCTACGTCGAAATCATAGTAAAAGCCGCCGTCGATAGCAGGACCGATAGCAAGCTTTGCGTTCGGGTAAAGATGCTTTACAGCCTGTGCAAGAACGTGCGAAGCGGTATGCCAGAATACCTTCTTGCCGTCCTCATCGTCAAAGGTTACGAGTTCAAGCTTGCAGTCCTTTGTAAGCGGAGTGCGGAGATCGCATACAACGTTGTCGATGCGTGCAGCGCAGCAGGACTTGTAAAGACCCATGCTTATAGATTTTGCGATTTCAGCAGCGGTAATGTTTTCTTCATACTGATTAACAACTCCGCCTTTAAGTTCAACATTGATCATTTAGATACACCTCATTAAAAATTGACAGTTGATAATATACAATTGAAATTGTATAAGCGAATATCGCTGACGTGGCATACGGCAATAGTTTTTGGAAAAAACAAAAACTGCGCCCCTTACAAAAGGGACGCAGTAATACTTTACCCGTGATTCCACCCAGATTCGGCATTATACAAAAAAGTATAACACCCTCATTGCGACGTTTAACGGAGTCAACCGTTCCGGCTTGTTACTGCCGGACTCTCGGAGGTGGTGTGCTTATCTGCTGTATTTACAAGCGCTCCCAGCCAATGACGCTTGCTCTCCGGAAATACCTCTGCAAAAAGCCGTCCTCGTCAACGATTTCGATCTATTGAGTTCATATTATCACAATCGGCAGCGGTTGTCAAGCATAAATAAAAGGATTTTAAGAAAGGTTCAAAAAAAGCGACTAAATGGAGCACTGTTATTGCGCAGATAAAACGGACATCATCACAGATTGTCTGATGCGATCCGTACCGAATTCGATATATGTTAACAGCGCCAAACATTACAATGAAATTTATAGCAAGATGACATAAATACAAACAATGCAAGTTTTGTGTTAAAAAAGTATTGCACATTTTGTTTTTACATTGTATAATATATCTAAATTCGCATCGTAAATAAAACGAAAACAATGTTACGAACTTTGCAAAAACAGCGTATATCATTACACGTCAAATCAAGGTGAACTCTCGCCAACTATCACTTGGCTGCAAAATTAGCAGTAAAGCGCCATGCAAAACAAAGCTGCATCGGTACTGCCTGCGACTGCATGAACGCCTGATTTTGCGTGTTTTTTATGACAATTCAAAAACGAGGTGATTATTAATGAAACTAAAAAAAATGACGTGTATCATCTGTGCAGCCGCAATGCTTTCGACATTTGCCGCAGCACCCATCGGTCAGGCGAGTGCGTACACCATTGATGTGCAGGCAAGCACAAATCAGGAAACACCCGATGACGCACCGCACAATGAAGAAACTTTCACAAGCGGCGGCTATGAATATGTGACCGCCGAAAGCGGCGTAAAGATCATAAAGTACACCGGCAGCGATAAAAACATTGATGTACCGTCAGAGATCGACGGCAAGAAAGTAACGACGATCGGCAGAGAATGTTTTGCTGACAACAACAATGTTGAATCTATAACCATCCCCGAAGGCGTTACATCAATTGAAGATCAAGCTTTCAAGGGGTGTACATCGCTCAAAAACATATCTCTGCCCGATTCGCTCGTGCATTTTGAAAGCGAGGTATTTCAGGACTGTACTGCTATCGAAGAGGTAACGCTTCCGGACAACATAGACCCAGAGCAAATGGGCATCGGCACTTTCAGAGGCTGCTCATCGCTCAAAAAGGTAACACGTCCGCAGTACACTGCGTCTATCTATGAGTATTACGGCTGTTCCTCACTTGAATATGCTCCGCTCGATGAAAATGCAATAGTGATCCCTCACTGCGTTTTCGAGGGCTGTACAAGTCTTAAAGAAGCTGCTATTCCCAAAGAAACAGAAAAGATTTTTCAGAGCGCATTCAAAGACTGCGTAAATCTTGAAAAAGTCGTATTTGAGGGCAATACGGAAATAATAGACGGTGATTCCGAGGGCGACAACCCCGTATTCCACAACTGCCCGAAACTCACGATCTACGGCCACGACGGCAGCAACGCCGAAAAGTACGCAATAGAGCATGAGATACCGTTCGTTTCGCTCGATGTTTACACAAGCGGCGATTATGAATACTGCATCGTTGACGGCACACTGAAAATAATGAAGTACAACGGCAGCACCGAAAATATAGAAGTTCCTGCCGAGCTTGACGGCATCAAGGTAACATGGATATCGCTTGAAGTATTCGCAGGACATGAAGAGATCGTTTCCGTAAAGATACCGGAAGGCGTTATGCAGGTCGGTCATCAGGCATTTATGGGATGCACGAATCTGAAAGAAGTGCAGTTCCCGAGCACGCTCAAAATACTCGGAAGCGGCGTTTTCAGAGATTGCAGATCTATCGAAGAGGTAACTATCCCCGATTCCGTTGAAGATATGGGCATCGGAATGTTCCAGAACTGCAGCTCGCTCAAAAAGGTTACGCTGCCGAACTACAGCGTTTCGCCGTATATGTATTCGGGCTGTATCGCTCTTGAGTATGCTCCGCTCGACCTGAGCGAAGAAGCAGGCGACGTTATGCCGCTGATACCACACCGTGTATTTGAAAAATGTACAAGCCTAAGAGAAGTCACTATCCCGGTATACATGGAAAAGATATACGAGGGTGCATTTGCAGACTGCGAAAACCTTGAAAAGGCCGTATTCCTCGGCAACACCGAGATAATCGACGGCACCGAGGGCGGCGACGAAGACGTATTCGTTCGCTGCCCGATGCTCACGATCTACGGCCACGACGGCAGCAACGCAGAAAAGTACGCCGCAGAGCATGAGATACCGTTTGTTTCGCTCGATAAGCCGCAATATAACACCTCCGACGAAGATTTGAACTGGGATTACGGAAAAACAGACGGCATAACATTATCCGTAAAGCTCAGCAACGGAGCAAGTGCCGAAAAATTTGAGAGCTTTGAGATCGACGGCAAAACAGTAGATCCTAAGTATTACACCGTTACATCTTCCGATGACGGCGTAAATATTACGCTCGATTACGAATACATGCAGACATTCGGCGTAGGTCTTTATAACTTGTGTGCGAAATTCGCCGACGGAGAGGTAACAACAAACCTCGTTGTTGATGCTGCGCCCGAGCCAAAAGGCATTTACGGCGATATAGATGGCGACGGTTTCATAACCGCAGCCGACGCTCTTGCGGTGCTTCGTGTCAGCGTAGAATTGGACGAATTCTCTCCCGAAGATCAAAAGAAAGCAGATATAGACAGTGACGGATCGATAACGGCGGCCGATGCGCTTGCTGTATTGAGATTCAGTGTAGGAATATCTGACCAGGGTTCGATGATCGGGTCTGAAATAAACTGATAAGATCCGGGGCAGCAACATCACAATCGCTGCCCCGGAATATAATTATAAAGGAGGCTGTCACTGATGAGTGAAAGCAAAATAAAACGAGCCGGAAGTATTGCCGCAGCGCTGACTATGCTGCCGCTTGGTATGTTCTTCTCTTCGCAGACTGCTCTTGCTGCGGACAATTTGTCGGAGGATACAGTTATCCTCTATACTAACGACGTTCACTGCGGCATTGATACCGCCATCGGCTACGACGGACTGAAACTCTATAAACGTGAGATGGAAGCAACGCATGAAAATGTGCTTCTTGTAGACGCAGGAGACGCTATCCAGGGCGGCCCGATAGGTACGCTTTCGGAAGGCGCCGATATCATCGAGTTTATGAACGCAGTCGGCTACGATGCCGTTGTCCCCGGCAACCACGAGTTTGATTACTCGATCCCGACTCTTCTTAAACGCTCGCAGGAACTTGAATGTAATTATCTGTGCTGTAATTTCTTCGATACACGTACAAATGAGTCTGTTTTTATGCCGTATGAAATTTTTGATACAGGCGACAGCAAGGTGGCATTTGTGGGGATAACGACGCCGGAAACTTTCCTCTCTTCCACCCCGACTTATTTTCAGGACGAAAACAGGAATTTTATCTACAGCTTCAGCGAAAGCGGTAATGATCTGTACGACGTCACTCAGAAAAGCATAGACAGCGCCCGTAACGACGGCGCAGATTACGTTATTCTGGTGGGGCATCTCGGTGAAACAGATAACGGCACAAACTGGCTTGCTATGGATGTTGTTGAGCACACAAACGGGGCAGATGCTCTTATCGACGGTCACTCACATCAGGAAACGCCGATGCTCATGACAAAAAACAAAGACGGCAAGGAGATACCTGTTTCACAGACGGGAACGAAGCTCAATAACATAGGTAAAATGACCATATCATCGGACGGCAGCATATCTACCGAGCTTATAGATACCGTACCGAAGCCATCTGATGATATGGATATATCTTCAGACAGCTATATAGAAAAAGTAGACGGCACGTACGGCGACAAAGAGATAAATGAAATGATCGCTGCAAAAAACAAAGAACTAAACGATATACTCGGCGAGGTGATAGGTACTGTATCATTTGAGCTTTACGACAGCGATCCCTCCACAGGTATCCGCAAAGTACGATACGGTGAAACAAATTTAGGCGATTTCATAAGCGACGCTATCAAAAACTACGCAGGAGCAGAGATAGGCTTATTTAACGGCGGCGGTATAAGAAGCAATATACCGGCAGGCGATATCACATACAATGATATCTGCACAGTGTTTCCGTACCGCAATAAGTTTGCTGCAAGCATGTTAACGGGACAGCAGATCCTTGATATACTTGAAGTAGGCTCTATGGTCTATCCTTCGGAAAACGGCTCATTTATACAACCCTCGGGTCTTGAATATACGATAGACGAGAGTATACCAAGCTCTGTAAAGCTTGACGACCACCTGTGCTTTATCGCCGTTGACGGCGAATACCGTGTGAAAGATGTAAAGGTAAACGGCGAACCTCTTGATCTTGACAGAATTTACTCCGTTGCCTCCTGCTCATACATGCTTATAGACGGCGGCGACTCGTCCGTAGTTTCCGGAAAGGTAACTCCCTACAAAAATTTTGAAGCCGCCGACGCCGATATAATTACGGAGTACATAAAAAACTATCTCAACGGAGTTATTCCCGAAAGCTATAAAGATCCTTCCGGTTCGGACCGAATAAAGATCATCAACAGCAAAACAGACAAAACGGAAGAGAGCCAAAACGAAAGTACGCAAAACAGTGCTTCTCAGCCTGTTAAGTCGCCGAACACGGGAAGAAATACACCTATAGCGGCATCATGTGCGCTAATATTGATTTTCGGTGTATCGGCTGCGGCCGCACGAAAGAAGATAAAGTAATAAAGCAGCAGCGACCTGATGATCGCTGCTGTTTTTATTAAAAAATTTTTTTGAAAATATGTAAAGCACGCTTGACATTAAATGTAAAGTGTGCTATACTTTTATTGTAAAGTTAACTTTACCTTTCACGGAAGGAAGGTGATATTGGTGAAAAACAAAATACAAGAGCTTCGCAAGGCACGAAAGGTCACTCAGCAGGAGCTTGCCGATGCGCTGAACGTTACACGGCAAACTATCATCTCGCTTGAAAACGGGCGCTACAATGCTTCTCTGACGCTTGCGCACAAGGCGGCTCAATTCTTTTCGACTACGATCGAAGAATTGTTCATTTTTGAAGACGAAGAAAACATTTAATCATTGGTTACTTAACGGAGGATATCATTATGGAAGAATTCAGAACAAAACTTCAGAGAAAAACAACAATAGTTACAGTTTTATGCTGTCTGCTGCCAATCATCACAATAGCGGCAAAAATGTTCTTCAAGCTTGAAAATGATTTTTCAAGCGGCATGACGCTCGGCATTTGCTGCGGTTCAATGCTCGTTGTAGTGTATTATCTCGTCAGAAATTTCATGATCCTGCACAATGAAGAAAAGCTGAAAAAGCTTTATATCGAGCAGACCGATGAGCGCAACGAAGCCATCTGCAAGGAAGCGATGAAAACATCAAGCTTTATTCTTATAATCGTTTTCGGCATCGCATCCATCATAACGGGCTTTATAGATCAGACGATCTGCATGACGCTCTGCGCCGTTATTTACACATCTGCTTTTGTAACAGTAGTTGTAAAGAAATACTACAGCTCAAAAATGTAAAAACATACCGAACAAACAGCACCGGGAACGGCATTATGTAAGCCGTTCCCGGTATTTTTGCTAAATTTGAAACAAAAAGACTTTCTTTACTATATCATTCTTTTGACAACCAAACGATTGACTTTATACAATATCAAGCGGCAAAGCCGCTTCTGAAATTGTCCATTGTCAATTGTCAATTCTGTTAAGGATCTCGTCAAAGATCCTGTTCGCTGCTTCCGTTTTTGTCATAAGGGGCAGAACGGTCGAGCCTGACTGCGTTATCAGTGTGATAACATTCGTATCAACACCAAAGCCTGCGCCCTCCGTTTTCAGATTATTTGCGGCTACCATGTCGAGATTTTTCTTTTGCAGCTTCTTTGTCGAGTTTTCCACAAGATCTTCCGTTTCCATGGAAAAACCGCAGAGGAACTGCGTCGTTTTGCGTCTGCCAAGCTCGGCAAGGATATCGGGGGTGCGCTCGAATTCAATGGTAAGAGCGCCGTCGTGCTTCTTTATCTTATTGTCTGCCGTTGTTTTCGGGCGGTAATCGGCAACAGCCGCAGCCTTTACAACGATATCCGTATTATCAAACCGCTCTGTAACTGCATCGTACATTTCCTGCGCAGTAGTAACATTGACAACATTTACAAACATAGGCAGCTTTGCCTCGGTGTGAGCAGCAACAAGCGTTACCTCAGCGCCTCGAAGCATTGCTATTTCCGCTAAAGCGATACCCATCTTTCCGGTCGAGTGATTCGTAACAAAGCGCACGGGGTCAAAAGGCTCTCTCGTAGCGCCTGCCGTAATAAGAACTCGTTTTCCTGTCATATCCTTTTCAAATGCGCACTCACGCAGGATATATTTGAACAGAGTATCTTCATCGGGCATTCTGCCGTCACCCATGTCGCCGTTTGCAAGCATACCGTGCGCAGGCTCGACTATCTCATAACCGAAGCGCCTGAGCTTTTCGATATTGTCCTGCACGATCGGGTTGTGATACATATTGTGATTCATGGCAGGGGAGACTATTTTTTTGCATGTGCATGCCATAACGGTAGTTGTCAGCATATCGTCGGCAATGCCGTTTGCGACCTTTCCGATAACGTTTGCGCTTGCCGGAGCGATCATAACAACATCGGCACGCTTTGCAAGAGCGACGTGCTCAACGCTGTACCTGAAATTCCTGTCAAACGTATCGATAAGGCACTTGTTGCCTGTGAGTGATTCAAACGTTATCGGGTTGATAAAATTTTCGGCGTTTTTAGTCATGAGCACCTGTACGTCTGCACCTGCTTTTTTGCACATACGTGCAAGATTTGCGATCTTATACGCCGCTATGCTGCCCGTAACTCCGAGAACGACCGTTTTGTTTTCAAGCATTTTCATCGCTGCCGCCGTCCTTTCGCTTTGCGTTTGTCTTTGACATGAATTTATCGGCGTCCACTATAAAACGCTCGTGAACACCTCTGCCAACTTCACCGCACTCGTCGGAAACTACAGCCTCAAAAACGAGCCTTCTGCGGTCGATCTCAATAAGCTTCGTTTCGCATGTAACGGTCATGCCCAAAGGCGTTGCGGCAGTATGAGCTATATCAAGCTTTGTCCCTACCGTAGTCATGCCATCGTCAAGCTTATCCGAAACGCTTTTCCATGCAGTCTCTTCGATAAGTGCGATCATTGCAGGCGTTGCGAAAACATCAAGCACGCCGCTGCCCATTCTTTTGGCGGTAAGCTCTTCTGTTACTGTTTTTGTTATCTTTCCTGTTATACCTGTATCCAACATGTCATAACCCCCGGATCTGTAATAGTAAATTGTACATAGCAAGCAGAATTCCTTCTTGATAAATTCATTTTACCATATTAATACTTCGTTGACAAGCGAATAAAATGTTTGTATGCATTTTTTCTGTCTGTCTGTAAGAGTAGTCAAATTGAAAGTAAAATCTTGACACGCTTTGTTGTCGGTGCTATTATAATAAGAGGCAAAAAAATTCGGTTAAACCGCCGAGATTTGCAGATTTACAGAATACTCACAGCGGAGGAATATATATGGCAGAATTTATGACAGGCTTGAAGCGCACCTGCTACTGCGGCGAGCTTCGCCTTTCCGATGTCGGCAAAGAGGTAACGCTCTTTGGGTGGACAGCTAAACAGAGAGACTTGGGTCAGCTCGTTTTCATCGACCTCAGAGACAGAACAGGTATCGTTCAGCTTTCTTTTGACGATTCTACAGATAAAGAAGTTTTCGAGAAAGCTCAGAAGGTTCGCAGCGAGTTCGTTCTCGGCGTAGTCGGCACGGTAATGGAGCGCAGCGCAAAAACAAACAAGATCGCAACAGGTGACGTTGAAGTTAAGGTAACAGAGCTTCGCATTCTCGGCGAAAGCGAGACGCCGCCTTTTGAGATCTCCGATAAATGCACGGCAGGCGAGCCGACAAGACTTAAGTACAGATATCTTGACCTTCGCCGCCCCGAGCTTCAGCATAATATCATTCTTCGCCACAAGATCGCAAAGTCTACAAGAGACTATTTTGATGAGAACGGATTTATCGAGATCGAAACTCCTATGCTCATAAAGTCTACTCCCGAGGGCGCAAGAGACTTCCTCGTTCCTTCAAGAATACATAAGGGCAGCTTCTATGCTCTTCCGCAGTCGCCGCAGATCTACAAGCAGCTTTGCATGGTTGCTGGCTTTGACAGATATATGCAGCTCGCACGCTGCTTCCGTGACGAGGATCTTCGTGCAGACCGTCAGCCCGAATTTACACAGATCGACCTTGAGATGTCGTTCGTTGATATGGACGATGTTCTTAAACTCGGCGAGGGCTTTATCAAGCGTGTATTCAAGGATGTTCTTGATATCGATATCCCGACACCGTTCCCGAGATATACATATAATGAGGTTATGTCTCGCTTCGGCTCCGATAAGCCCGACACACGTTTCGGAATGGAGCTTTTTGATCTTACAGAGACAGTAAAGGACTCCGAGTTCGTTGTATTCAAGAACGCTGTTGAAAACGGCGGTTCCGTTCGTGGTATTACAGCTAAGAACGCAGTAAAGACATATTCGAGAAAGGTCATCGACAAGCTTATCGAAACGGCAAAGGGTATAGGCGCAAAGGGCGTTGCATGGATAAGAATGACAGATGACGGCATTGCTTCCTCGTTCTCGAAGTTCATGACAGATGAGCAGATGCAGGCTATCGTTGAGAAAGCAGGCGCAGAGACAGGCGACGTTGTATTCATCGTAGCAGATGAAAACGATACAAGCGTTATGTCCATTCTCGGCGCACTTCGTCTTGAAGTTGCAAATAAGCTTGAGATCAAGCGTGAGGGCTTCAACTTCCTTTGGGTAGTAGAGTTCCCGTTCTTCGAGTACGACAAGGAGAGCGGTGAGTGGCTTGCAATGCACCACCCGTTCACATCGCCGACAGACGAGGCTATGAAGCATCTTGAGGGTGACAAGAGCAAGGTTTACGCAAAGGCTTACGATATGGTGCTCAACGGAATCGAGCTGTCGAGCGGTTCTATCCGTATCACGAACCCCGATCTTCAGAAGCGCATGTTCAGCATGCTCGGCCTTTCCGATGAAGAGGCTTACAGAAAGTTCGGCTTCCTTACGGACGCTTTCAAGTACGGCGCACCGCCGCACGGCGGAATGGGCATCGGTCTTGACCGTCTTGTAATGCAGATGATCGGCGCTTCTACGCTTCGTGACGTAGTTGCATTCCCGAAGGTACAGAACGCAAGCGAGCTTATGACGAACGCTCCATCGCCCGTAGACGGCGACCAGCTTTCCGAGCTTGGCATCGGCGTGACCGTTCCGATGAACGAAGAATAATTATTTATGCCGCAGTGTTTTTCGGAAATGCTGCGGCTTTGCCTTGCAGTGAAAAATCGCATAGTCAAAAGTTTTTTGCGCAGCTTTTTTTCAAAAAAGCTGCCGGGGTGTGGGGCGAGCAGCCCCACAAAGAAACTACATGATATAGAGTAGTTTGGAGCGAAGCAATAATAAAAGCGTGCGAAGCACCAAAAATGAAAGAGCCCTTACCGAAAAAACAGGCACGAGGCGAAGCCAATGTGCCGGATGGAAATGCTTAGTGAATGGTTGCTTTTTGTGCGGTATTGTTTTACGAAAGGAGAGATTTCACATGTCTGTGGTTTTTAGAACGAGATTCATTTGATGCAAAAACCGATTAAATGGTTTTTGCGTAATCACAATTACTATTTAATTTAGGAGATTGTATTAATGAATATCAAAGACAATGTTATTAAGGAATACTTGAAGAACGTTTATTTTATCACGGGGACACCGTGCGGAGGAAAAACAGTTACGTCAAGAGCACTGGGGGCAAAGTATAATATCCCTGTGTACGATGTTGACGAGCAGTTCCCCGGTCATCAACGGATCTCCGATAAAGAACATCAGCCCTGCATGAACAAGTCGTTTAAGAATGCCGATGAGTTTTTCGGACGAACTGTTGAGGAGTATAAGAATTGGCTGATTGATAATACAAGAGAACAGTTAGAGTATGTAATAATGGATCTGATAAAGCTTTCGCAGAATGGTCCTGTTATATGTGATTGTCACCTTACAATAGATCAGTCGGATGTACTTACTTCACCGAACAGGATCGTATTCATGCTGAAGGAACCGGTTGATTTAGTGGACGATTATTGCAATAGACCGGATCATCAGGGATTCAGTGATTATATCCATAGTACAACTGATTTTGAAAAGGCGAAGAAAACATGTAATGAAACGCTTTATAGTCTTAATGCCAATAAGTATCATGATGTTAAAAACAGCAGATACTATTGGCTTGAGCGTGATCCCAACAGAAGTGTCGATGAAACGGTTATTCTGGTTGCCAAGCATTTCGGTTTGGAACGATAAAAAAGAATATAGCAGTAAAAAAAGCCCCGAAACGATCGTCTGAATCGTTTTGGGGCGAATTCTTATTTTCTCATATCTTTGTGTTCCCAAGGCTCGTAATCCGAAAAGTCCTTGTTCGAGTCATCGATGTCGTATTCACTGTTTTTAAAAAGGCCACGGCCTGCCGAATATCCTTCGCCTGTTTTTTTATAGCCTCCCCAGAAGCCTATAAGTACCATTACTATTAAAAGAAAGATCCAGAACATAATATTTCTCCTTTCTTAATCCAATTGAAAATTGACAATTTCGGAAGCGCTTCGTGCTTAATTTATATTAGTGTATCATATCTTTCGGATTTCTGCAATACTGAACATCCAAAAGTTTTTTAGATCTCTACCGCCGCAGCACAACAGAAATGTTATGCTGCAGCGGTTATCTATACCTTTTTCCAAACCGGGTCAATGCTTACCTGTTATAAGCATTCTTATTCATTATCGGGCAGTGTTTTCTGCTCCGGGTGTACACATTCGTTGATGGTTGTGTTGTTTGAGAGAAGTCCCTTTGCAGGCTCTGCGATGCTTGCAACAAGGTTTCTCAGCTCGTCGTTGTACGGTCTGCCGTTGAGAGCCTGATTTTCTACGTCAAGCTTCTTCATCAGCTCGGGTACGCTTGAAAGTGTGTCGATAAGAACATTGCCCGTGCCGCCGGAAGCTGTGCCGTTTCCGCCGATATTTACGAACTCTGCATTCTTGCCGATGCTTGCCATGATCTCTGCTGTCTTTGTTGCGATCGTAACTTTAGCTTCCGTTTCGATCTTGATCTTTTCGATCTCGAAGTTGACTTTCTCATTGGAAGCACGAGCCTCTGCGAGCGCTCTTTCACCTTCTGCTCTTGCGATCAGCTTTTGCTTTTCGACCTCAGCTTCTGCAAGACCTTTCTGACGGATTACCTCTGCGTCTGCAAGACCTTTCTGCTTCGTTACGTCTGCAACAGCCGTACCTTCCTTGCGTGTTTTCTCTGCAGCTGCGTCTGCGGTGATCTTAACTGCGTTTGCCTCACGCTCTGCTACCTGAACAGATGCGTCTGCGCTTATCATGCGGACATTTGCCTGAGCTTCTGCGTCGATCCTGTTCTTCTGCTTTGCAGCTTCTGCACGGGTTGCGATAACCTCTTTCTCCTTAACGGCTGCGAGGTTTGCCTGCTCCTGCTCGATTACCTTGATCCTACCTTGCTGCTCGGCAACTTCCTGCTGTCTGATCGTGTGCTGGAGTTCGCCTGCGATAGCTGCGTCGGCGTCTGCCTTGTCTGTTTCTGCCTTGAAGCCTGCGATCTTAAGGTTGTTGTCTCGCTGCTTTTCTGCAACTGCAAGCTGCGAAGAAAGCTCGTTCTGAGAAGCGATCTTCTCGGATTCTGCCTTCTGTGTACGTACAGCCTCATCAACTACGCTCTTCTTGTTTTCTGCCTCACGGCGCTTGTCTTCCATATCAAGAGCGGCGATGTTGTCGTAGTAGCGGTTGTTGTCGGTGATGTCCTGGATATTGAGTGAAACAAGCTCCATGCCCATGTTTACCATCTCGTCGGCAACGATCTTCTTAACGTTCTCGGCAAATACTACCTTGTCTCTGAGAACCTCTTCCGGAGTCATGGAAGCCACGATATCACGAACTGCGCCTGTAAGTGTAAGGCGAACGTCGTTTTTGATACCTTCCTGGCCTCTCTCCTTGAAGGAAATGATAGCTTTTTTCAGATTGTTGATATCTTCCGTATCGGGTCTGATCTGAGCTGTCCAGTCAATGATGATCGGAACGGAGGTCTTTGTTTTTACCTCGTCTTTGTCTGCGGTAACTGTGAGCATGCATAGATCAAAGTACTGCGCTTTGCGGAAGATCGGGATAACGAACGAACCGCCCGAAACTTTGATGATCGGTTCTTTGCCGCCTGTGATAATGAGAGCCTTGTCGATATCTGCGACTCTGTATATCATACACAGGAACACCACGAGCAGAATAACTGCGATTACTATGGGAATGATGATCGGTAATAATGTTGCTAACATAAGAATACCTCCTTATCTTGAAAACCAAGACTACATAAATAAAATAATATTATATCTTATTCGATACAAAATCGAATGATATACAGAAAAAATTAGTGAAAATCACTCTAAAAAGGGTAAAAAAATAGCTGCCAGATTTGACAGACCCCACCAATACTAATTGAAAATTGAAAATGGAAAATTGAAAATTTTTCGATCTTCGGTTTCAATCAGAAATATTCGATTTTCAATAAAATAAGGGTCTGCCAAATTTGACAGACCCCACCAAAATTTCTATTCTGTTTTGAACCGCCCTTTGGGTCGGATGATTCATTGATACATATATTACACTGTTTGTCGTGTTTTGTCAATAGCTAATTGTGAACAAATTGTAAATTCGGTATTCGGATGATTTCCGGCATTGTTTTTTATAGTCCGGCACATTGGCTTCGCCTCGTGCCTGTTTTATCCGTAACGCCGGTTATGTTTTTGTGCTTCGCACGCTGTGTCTCCGACGGGCAGGGGTTCCGTCTCGGCTGCCGCCTCGGTCGGTGCTTCTGCTGCGCAGAGGTCTCCACCGGAGACCCGCACCCCTGCACCCCGGCAGCTTTTTTGAAAAAAAGCTGCGCAAAAAACTTCCTGCTGCGCTTTTCTTATGAACAAACCAACGCCCTGCGAATCTCTTCACAGGGCGTGTTTTCAACATTATGTTTGTTTATTGTGGAAAACTCACTCTACCGGCTTGAGTCCCCAGATATCGTCTGCATAGTCTCTGATCGAGCGGTCTGCTGCGAAGATACCTGCATTTGCGATGTTGATGAGCGAGGACTTGTTCCAATCCTTCTTGTTGAGATACATCTCGGATGCTCTCTTCTGAGCCTGAGCGTAATCTGCGAAGTCTGCAAGAACCATGTAAGGATCGTTCTCTGTGAGGTTCTTTGCAATATGGTTGAAGCCTGTGGAGTTAAGCTCGTCGATAGCCTTCTTGATCGTCGGGTTGTTTACGTAGTAATCCATCGGGTTGTAGCCGTTGGCTTTAAGTCTGCCTACCTCGGGTGTTGTAAGACCGAAGAGGAACATGTTGTCGCTGCCTACTGCGTCGTGGATCTCAACGTTAGCGCCGTCGAGTGTGCCGAGTGTAAGTGCGCCGTTGATCATGAACTTCATGTTTGAAGTACCGGAAGCCTCTGTGCCGGCAAGAGAGATCTGTTCGCTGATCTCGGAAGCGGGCATGAGCTTTTCTGCAACTGTTACACGGTAATCCTCAAGATAGATGACCTTGAGCTTCTCGTTAAGAAGCGGATCGTTGTTGATGCGCTCTGTCATCTTTACGATGAACTGAATGATCTCCTTTGCGAAATAGTAGCCCGGAGCTGCCTTAGCGCCGAAGATGTATGTTTTCGGAACGAACGGTGCGTTCGGATTCTCACGCAGATACTGTGCGACCGAAAGGATATGAAGAGCGTTCATGAGCTGACGCTTGTATTCGTGCAGACGCTTTACCTGTACGTCAAAGATCGAATCGGGATCAACGATAACGCCGTTGTGCTCTTTGATGTACTCTGCCATAACGATCTTGTTTGCACGCTTGATCTTTGCAAGCTTATCGAGTACGGCGGAATCGTCCTTGTACTTCATAAGATCGGTGAGTTTCGATGCGTCTGACTTGAAGCCGTCGCCGATAAGGTCTGTGATGAGCTCCGAAAGCTTCGGATTCGACTGACACAGCCAGCGGCGGTGAGCGATACCGTTTGTAACGTTTGTGAACTTCTCGGGAGTTACCTTGTAGAAGTCGTTGAATACTGTATCTTTAAGGATCTGGCTGTGCAGCGCAGATACACCGTTTACCTTGTAGCTTGCCATAACAGCGAGGTTAGCCATCTTAACAACGCCGTCGTTGATGATAGCCATTCTGCCGACCTGATAGCCGTCGATGCCCTGAGCATGGAGCGACTCGCAGTAGCGGCGGTTGAGCTCTGCAACGATCTGATAGATTCTCGGGAGCTTGTTGCGGAACATATCCTCGCCCCAGCACTCGAGAGCCTCACGCATAACTGTGTGGTTCGTGTATGCGATAGTCTTGGATACGATATCCCATGCCTCGTCCCAGCCGTAGCCGTAGTCGTCCATGATGATTCTCATAAGCTCCGGAACTGCAAGAACGGGGTGAGTGTCGTTCATGTGGATAGTTACCCAATCGGGGAGAGTTGTCATATCACTGCCATGATAAAGAATGTGGCGGCGAACGATATCCTGGATAGTTGCAGATACAAGGAAGTACTGCTGGTTAAGTCTGAGGCTCTTACCCTCTGCGTGATTGTCTCCCGGATAAAGTACCTGAGTGATAGCAGAAGCCATAGCCTTCTGCTCCATAGCACGCATGATGTGACCCTCGTTGAAGAGGTTCATGTCGATGTTGTCAGCCTGAGCTGCCCAAAGACGAAGTCTGCTCGTGCCCTTGCCGTCTGCGCCGGAAATGTACATATCGTAAGGAACAGCCATAACCGTAACGGGGTTAACGAGCTTTACTGTACATTTACCGTCGCCCCATGTTTCTTCAACGCTGCCGTTGAAACGAACGGGCATAGCCTTGTCGGGATGAGACTGGAGCCAAACGCTGCCGCCGGGGAGCCAGTTATCGGGAAGCTCCGTCTGCCAGCCGTCAACAAGGCTCTGACGGAAGATACCCATTTCATATCTGAGTGAATAGCCCATCGAAGAGTAGCCCTGTGAAGCAAGACCGTCAAGGAAGCATGCTGCAAGTCTGCCCAGACCGCCGTTGCCGAGGCCTGCGTCGGGCTCTTGTTCGTAAATGTTGTCAATAGATGTTCCGAAGCTCTTGAGAGCCTTTGCGAAAGTGTCCTCAAGGCCGAGGTTGCAGACGTTGTTTTTGAGAGAACGTCCGAGCAGGAACTCCATGCAAAGATAGTAAACGGTCTTTCTCTGCTGAGCAAGAGCGTTGTCTTTGAACTCCTTGTAGCCCTTTCCCATAAGGTCACGCATAACGAGTGCAGTCGCCTTGTAGAAGTGCTCGTCTGTGGCGTCCTTTGCCGAAACGCCCATGTTGTGAGAAAGCTTTGCCGAGATCAATTCCTTTGCCTGATCGACAGTTAAATTATAGTTCATGGTAAATGCCTCCGTTTTTCGGGGCGGCTTGCTGCAAGCCGTGCCCGTTATTTTTATGACACACACAGCAGATGACCATTATATCTGCATAGTATAAATCCATTATACTACAACAGTAAACAAAAAACAATAGCTATCCTGTTTTTTTATATGGCATTTGTTGCGAAATGTGGGGGATAATTTTTTTATAAAGAAATTTTGCATTTGCCGGCGGTCAGACAAGCATGTGAAACAAAGTTTTGCTGCCATGAGCAAAATTTACTTGTAATTATTTGTTTTGTGATGTATAATGAAAACATAGTTTCAAAATTCTACAAAAATTTTTGAAAGGAATGTGGATATTATGGCAAAGCACGCTGTACGCATTATGAATTACAACCTTACTCTGACCTCGGATGACGATAAAACGTATATTGAGAGCGTTGCAGAGAGGGTCGAGCGCAACGTAAAGGCTCTTTCGACCGCTATGCCGACACGAAATATGACAGAGGTAGCTCTGTTTGTAGCTATGGACTACTGCGACCGTTATATGAAGTCTATCGGCGACGGTACTTCTATGAGAGGCCAGATAAAGGATTACCTTAAAGACTCCGGCGCTGCACGTCAGCAGCTTGAAGAGACAAAAAAGGAAAACGAGCTTCTCCGTGCGGAAAATGAGAAGCTCAGAGCAAGAATAAACGGTACCGCCGAGGCTGAGACGAAGAAAGAAGAAGCAGAGAAGGAGCCTGAGATCGAGACGCCTGCACCTATAGAAGAGGCGCCCGCTGCTGCCACACCGGTTTCGGCAACGTTAAAGACAGATGTAACCGACCAGCTTTTCTCACGCAAGAAAAACAAGGGCAAAAAAAAAGAAAATAAGCAGGCGGCTCCCGTAAGAGGAATATGGGGTGCAGACGCATTCTCCGAAAGCGCAGACTCCGCCGACGATATCATGAGCTTTTTTGAAGAAAAATCATTCTCGGACGAAGACTGACTTTAAATGGAAAATGGAAAATTGCGGAAGCACTTCGTGCTTGTTTTATTAACCTTGTACTATAAAAACAGGAGCGAAGCGACTCCGCAATTGTCCATTATCAATGGTCAACTGTCAATTGATAGTTGATTGCAGTTCCCCCAAATGCGTAATCTTCTAAAGAAGGGTGTTTTGTATTGAAAGCGAATAATAAGATCGAAGTGCTTGCTCCGTGCGGGTCTTTCGATGCGTTGACGGCGGCGGTACGTTCGGGTGCCGACGCCGTTTATATTGGTCTGCAAAGTTTCAGCGCACGGGCGTATGCCGATAATTTCGGCGGCGAAACACTTAAAGAAGCGGTGCGCTATTGCAGACTGCACGGCGTAAAGGTGCATACGGCAGTGAATACGCTCGTTTCAGATGATGAGATAGAAAAAGCGTTGGCTGCTGCACAGGAAGCATACTCGGCAGGCGTTGACGCATTTATCGTTCAGGACTGGGGCTTAGCCAGGCTTATAAAAAAAGCCTGCCCCGATGCGGAGCTTCACGCTTCAACTCAGATGACGGTACACACTCCGTTTGCGGCACGTTTTCTGTATGAGAACGGTTTTGACAGAGTTGTGCTCGCAAGAGAGATGAGTAAAAAAGAGATCGAAGAGGTCGTTAAAAGCAGCCCTGTGGAAACGGAGGTTTTCGTTCACGGGGCTTTGTGCATGTGTGTTTCCGGTCAGTGCTATTTGTCCGCTATGCTCGGCGGCAGAAGCGGCAATCGTGGGCGCTGCGCTCAGCCGTGCAGACTGCCTTTTTCGGTAAAGGGCGGCACGGGTCATGACCTGAGTTTAAAGGATAACTGCACGATAGGCAAGCTTTCGGAGTTGTCAAATATCGGTGTTTCAAGCGCAAAGATCGAGGGCAGAATGAAGCGCCCCGAATACGTTGCGGCGGCTGTAAGCGCTTGCAGAACGGCTGTGGATACAGGCAACGCCGATAAAAAGGAGATAGACCGCCTACGTTCGGTCTTTTCACGAAGCGGCTTTACAGACGGATACTATACGGCAAATTTAGGACGTGATATGTTCGGCACACGCTCAAAGGACGACGTTACATCGGCTACAGACAAGCTTTTGTCTCAGATCAGAACGGAATATAAGGACGAAAGAAGAGATCGTGCTGCGGATATAACTCTTACCGTAAAAAGGGGAGAGGCGGTACATATTACGGTGTCGTGCGGCGATGTTTTTGCGGAAGCTTTCGGCAGCGAGCCGGAAGAAGCGCTGAAAGTTGCTTTGACGAGCGAGAAAGCTGAGCAGCAGCTTTGCAAAACGGGCGGTACGGCATTCTATCCGCAGAATGTTAAAGCAGAGATAGATGACGGACTTACACTGCCCATGTCGGCTATAAATGCGCTCAGAAGAGAAGCGTTTGACAAGCTTTCGGAAAAACTCAGCGAGCCGCCGAAAAGAGAACAGGTGAGCGTAACGCTTGAAAAACCTGTGCCGCACAGAAGAAGCGGCAGCCTGTCTATTCGTGCAAGCTTTTCAGACTGCGATATCCCCGATGTTTTTCGTGAATGCGAGCTTGTGTTTGTACCTCTTTTTTCTGAGCTGGAAGATATTATCGGTCTGAAAGAAAAAAGATTTAATGTAGGCGTGAAAGTTCCGAGAGTTATTTTCGGCAGGGAAGAAGCGGTAAAGGAGCGTCTTTCAAATCTGAAAGATGCAGGAATTACAGATGTTTGGTGCGGCAACATAGGCACGGCTGCGCTTGCTGTTTCTCTGGGGATGTCTGTTCACGGCGGTTTTTCGCTCAATGTGTTCAATACGCATTCGCTCAGCTTCCTGCAAAAGTCGGGGCTTGCCGACTGTGAAGTATCGATGGAACTGACGGCAGGAAAGATCAATTCTCTCGGCGGAACAATAAAAAGAGGTATGATCGGTTACGGTCATCTTCCTTTGATGATAATGCGCAATTGTCCGAACAAAAACGGACACGGCTGCAAAGCCTGCGGCGGAAAAAGCGTTATCACCGACAGAAAGGGAAATAACTTTACTCTCATGTGCGACGGCGGCTGTACCGAACTGTTAAACGGAGATGTTCTTATCATGTCCGATAAGCTTGACGATCTTTCGGGAGCGGATTTTATTACGCTTTCGTTTACATATGAATCACACTCCGAACGTGAACGGATATTCGGGATGTATAAAAACCGTGAAAAGCCTTCCGGCAAACTTACGAGAGGATTGTATTACAGGGGCGTTGAGTGAGCAGAGAACAGGAAATAGTGGATAGTGGATAGTGGATAGTGTCGGAGTCGCTGCTGATTAAAGTATTATAGAACAAAAGAAAAACGGCGGTGCAAAAGCATCGCCGTTCACTTGTTTAGTTTTACTTGTCTTCGTCAGCAGGGATCTCTTCGTAGATATACTGGTTGCCGTCTTCGTCTTCGTAGATGTACTCATACGAATTCTTGCCTCTGCCCTTTGCCTTCAATGTCTTGATGTCATGATGCTCGGACTTGTTCTCGTTGACTGCTTTCTTAGTGAACCACCACTGGAGTCCGAAATAAAGAAGCTCAGCCGTGAAGATGAGAGCGATGATAACAAATGTTGCGGTAAAGTCGGTCTTTCCGTCAGAAGCGTTGATCGCATGGAGGATAGCCCAGCCCAGCAGGAAGATCATAACATATGCCCATGCTATTCTGATCGACTGGATCGTGACTTTCATTTCCATCTCATCGGAAGCTCTGAAGCCCAGCTTTCTGATATACTTGTTCATAACTACTGCCCCTCTCGGATAAATAAACTTACACTTCTATTATATCAATTTTTTGCAAAATTTCAAGTAAAAAGTAAAAGTTTTTATACTGAATTTATATAAAATCGTAATTTAGTGAAAATTCACCAAACGAAACAAACAATTGCACAAGAATAAATGCAAGAAATTGGCAAAGGTGAACAACACCTGAAAATTTTGCAAGTGCGGGTAAGTTTAAGGAAGCACTGATTAAATCGAGTGCCCATATTGTGCCGTCAGATTTGCGGACAGTGTCCGCAGACAGATATGCATTATACACTTTGATTTATGATAGCTTGCTCCGTACGCAAAAAAGCTTTCAATTATGATTCTTTAAGTGCGTTCTGCAAGCGGGTGCATACCCGCCTGACGTATTTCAAGGGAGTTGAGTGTAATATGACAAAAATATGCAAGCAAGATAGGTGCTCAGCCCGTAGGGCGTGATTTATTCAGTGGTTCCTTAAATCTATCTGTATAGATAATCCTCGAACGGAGCGATAAGGTTTTCTATCCCGTCGATTATCTCTTTGCCGTCTGCGCCGCATACTTCAAACATCGTTTCCGAAAGGATCCCGAAGCAAACGAGCGAAAAGCACAACGGCACCTGAAATCCGTCAAGGCTGCCGCTTGAGGGAATGCTTGTCTCGTCGAGTATCGTTCCGAAGCGGACAGCATTGCCCACAACGCCGGAGTGCGCCCTGTAGCAGGAAAGTACGTAGAGGATTTTTAAGTTTTCAAGAGTCATCTCGTTCTGGATAGCGCCGAAATTTCTTGTCGGCAGGATATCGCCGATCCACCAGTAGTCGTGAAGATAGTTGCTTTGTCTGTTGTATGACAGAAAATCGGAGTATTTCTTTTTGAGCTTGTTGTGCTCCTTGCGTGCGGCTGATTTATTGCGCTGCGCTTCTTCACGTTCCTCCTCGTCCTGCGAGTATTCGAGGATATAGCTGTAGTATTTTATTCTGTCACGGGATACTTTTACGTAGAAATCATCGGTGTAGCGCTGGAGAAGATCTTCGTTGTCACGGTGAGCATATAAAAAGCGCATTACGACCATAGATTCATACAAAATTCGTGAAAGGGCCATTGCCCCCTCGGGGTAGCCGTTGTAAAGCAGGATCAGTATTTCTTTAGTTGTGATGATAGCCTTGGAGTATGCCTCGCTCATTATGCGTGCGAAGGCGTCATGTGATTTTGATTGTTCGTTTTCTTTCCAGAGCTGTTCGCAGTCTTTGACGAGCGATACAGCACCGTCATAATTCCATACAGCAGCATTTTTTTTCAGCTGCTCAGGTGTAAAGTCCATGTCATCACCCCGATATCGAATTTCTGTTAAGTCTTGTTATAATTTGCAAAAAAAGAATTATATTTGTCTTTATATAATAATTATAGCAGTGTTGGATTTGAAATAATACGTTTTATTAGAAAAAAGGTATACAAATTTTTTGGAATTTTCCATAAGTTTTTTTACGTCTGAGTAAACGCTGATTTGCTCCAAAAAGTACCGCCTTGAGGCTTTACACGACAGCGTCGTTTGTCGCTATTTACGCTTTCGCTTTATAGATACACGACATATTGAGATGCGACAAACGCAGTGCGACAGATTGCTTTGGCAGTTCGATGTACAATAACAATTGCTTTAGTGCATATTTTAAGGAGTCACTGAATAAATCACGTCCTGCGGACTGAGTGCCTTCTTGATTCTCCATTATCCATTGTCAATTGTCCATTAACAACGGGGGGATTGTTATGAGAGCTGTTCAAAGGAGTATGCCGGCGATATCGGAGATCGTTTCGGCGGTGTCGGATAAGTCGCTGTTGATGAGAGCCTTGTATTTTTTCAGCGGTCTGCTTGTATCAAGGGGAGCAATGTTCGGAGACTTTGTTCCGTTCGGAGTGTCGTTTGCGGCGGCTGTGCCGTATGAGAATGTTATCGAAGCGTCGATAGGTTCGCTCTTGGGCTACATACTGCTGCTAAAGGGCGCAAGCTTTCGCTGTGCGGCTTCGGTCATTACCGTGTTTGCGCTGCGGTGGCTTTTCAGCGATCTGCCGAAAATAAACGGCAGCCGTGCATTTGCACCGCTTATATCGTCCATGCCTTTGCTCTGCACGGGCTTTGTGATGATTATAGCAACGAGCAAAGGAAGCAGCGCCGTTGTGATGTGTGTGCTTGAAGCTATGTTTGCGGCAGTGGGAGCGTATTTTCTCAATGAGACAGTTATCGTATCATCGGGACGTTCCGGGATCAGAACGTTCGATCAGCAGGAGATCGCCTGCATTTTTATGACGGGGTGTATTTTTCTGCTTTCGGTAAGCTCACTGACGATAGGCGGGATCTCGGCAGGCAGGATAATTGCAGTTACAGCCGTGCTTTTTTGTGCGTATTACGGTTCTGTTGCAGGCGGCTGCGTCGGCGGAACTGCGGCAGGCGTTGTGTTCGGGCTGAGCGGTGAGAAGTATTCGTTTCTTACACTGAGCTATGCTTTCGGCGGCCTTATGTCAGGACTATTTTCTTATGCCGGGCGAATAGGTTCGGCAGCGGCTTTTCTGCTGTGCAGCGCTGCTTTGTCGATCAAAGACGGCGTAACGAAAGAGTCGGCTGCCGTGTTTTACGAAACTGTAATAGCGCTGCTGCTGTTTCTGTTTATACCTAAAGAAACGGGTGTAAGGATCGCCGAGGTGTTTACGCCGAAAAGAAAAAATGCCGACACCGAAAGCTTACGGCGTGGCGTTATAATGAGGCTTGATCTTGCGTCGAGAGCTATAAAGGGGATAAACGAAGCTGTTAATTCCGTTGCAAGGCGGCTCGGGGAGTTTTATTCAAACGAGATAAACGGCGTGTTCAGCAGAAGCGTTGACGAAAACTGTACACGCTGCGGCCTCAGACAGTTTTGTATGAGTGAGGGTGAAGAGACTCATATAAATTCTCTTGCAGCAGTAGCGCCGATACTTGAAAAGACAGGCAGCGTAGATGAGGACGATCTCGGCAAGGTTTTCAATAAGCGCTGCTGCAAAAAGTCCGAAATGGCGGAGTCGGTAAACGCAAACTATGAAACGTATGTAGGCTTTCTTGCGGCGCAGGCGAGAGCATCGCAGGTCAGGGGCGTTGTGGCAGGTCAGTTTTCGGGATTGGCGGAGATACTTTCCGGATTAAAAGATGAATTCGAGAGGTACGAAAGCTTTGATGAGGCGGCTGCCGACAGGATAACGGCAGCGCTCAGAGTGAAAGGCTTTTTTGCGCTCGGCTGCAGCGTAAGAACAGATACATTCGGCAGGCTTACCGTAGAGCTTGAACTTGCCGACGAGAACAGAAGGCTTTTAAAAAGCGGCGATCTTTCACGGGAGATATCTTCTCTTTGCGGCAGACGTCTTTCACCGCCCGTGATATCGCCTGCCGGAAATCGGGTAAGAGTTACACTGAGCGAACGTCCTATGCTTGACGTTCAGATAGGTTCGGCACAGCATGTTTGCTCGGACGGCAGACTGTGCGGCGACAGCTTCAATTATTTCCGTGACGGTCAGGGCAGGTTCATCGTTGTTATAAGCGACGGCATGGGTACGGGAGGACGAGCCGCTGTAGACGGCAGCATGGCGGTGAGCATCATATCTCGTCTTGTAAAATCGGGCTTGGGGTTTGACGCCTCGCTCGGCGCTGCAAATGCCGCCCTTATGTGCAAATCTGACGATGAATCGCTTGCTACCGCAGATATCCTGAGCCTTGATCTCTTTTCGGGAGAAGCGGAGATAATGAAAGCCGGAGCGCCTGTTACATTCTTCCGGAAAAGCGGCAAGGTGTGCCGGATAGAGCCTGCAAGTCTGCCTGCCGGTATTCTTACTGATATACGCCTTACGCACGACGAAATGGAACTTTCCGACGGCGACCTGATAGTTATGGTGTCTGACGGTGCGATAGCGCTCAGCGACGAGTGGATAGGCGCAATGATGCGTGATTTTGAGGGCGACGATGTTCAGGAGCTTGTAAACGACATCATAGACGAAGCGACGATAGGTTCGTCATTCGGCAGAGACGACGATATCACGGTGATAGGCATTCGGGTGATGGACGACTGAATAAATGGAAAATTGAAAATGGAAAATGGAAAATTGCGGTCAGGCTCGCTGCGCTCGCCTTTTTTAATAATAGAGGAGTCAATTTTTTAGGACGGTAAAAAAACGCATATTCGAAAGTGTTTGCCAAGCCCTTTTAGGGGTGAATTTCCAAAACAGTCAGGCGGACTGTTTTGGAAAGAAGGGCATTCTGGCAGGAATGCCCCTAAGCTGTTGCTTACATTTGTTTTCTCGCCGCTCCAAGGCGACAAAAAACTATTTCGATATACTATATCGGCAGCCGAAATGTCCGGCTGCCGATTTTTTGAGTTATGATCGTAAATCGCAGAAGAAATATTGTCAACCCGTTTATAATATGATATAATTCTTTCGGACACAATTATTTAAAGTGAGGTGCGGTATATGAAAGAAATTCTGAAAGTCGATAGCGTTACAAAAACGTTTCGGCTGACATCTAAACAGCAGCGGCAGCGAAAACTTGATCAAAAGGTGCTTACGGCTGTCGATAACCTTTCCTTTACGGCGTATGAGGGCGAGATTTTCGGTCTGCTCGGGCCGAACGGTGCAGGAAAAACAACAACTCTGCGAATGCTTTCCACTCTCATCAAGCCCGACAGCGGCGACGCTCTTATAAACGGTCTGAGCATCGTAAAACAGCCGGCAGAGGTTCGCAGGAATATAGGATTCCTGACAAGTGACGTTAAGCTTGAGGATTTCTTTACTCCCGATTATCTTTTTGACTTCTTCTCCGATATGCACTCGGTTCCCGATGATGTGAGAAAAGAGCGCAAGGAAACTTTGTTCAAGAGGTTTGGTATCGATAAATTCTCGCAGGTGAAGGTTGCCGATCTTTCAACGGGCATGAAGCAGAAAACGTCTCTTGTTGTATCGCTTGCTCACGATCCCGATATAATTATCTTCGACGAGCCGACAAACGGTCTTGACGTTATCACGGCGAAAGTAGTTACCGACTTCCTCGGCGAGCTTCGTCAGAGCGGCAAAACTGTAATCATATCTACTCACATTTTCAGCCTTATTGAAAAAGTCTGCGACAGGGTGGGCATCATCATTGACGGCAAGATGATAAAATGCTCTTCGCTCGATGAGATCACCGCCGAAAAATCGCTTGAAGACGTGTTCTTTGAGCTTTATCGTGAAAGGAAAGGTGACGAGATATGAAAAACGGTGCATTGATCGTCTTTAAAAAGGAGCTTGCCAGGTTCTTCGGCGACAGAAGACTTTTGATAACCTCGGTCATAATGCCGGGCTTGCTGATATATCTGATCTACTCTTTCATCGGAAGCAGCATGAATACTCTTGTGGAGGACAGCACAGCCTCCTACAAAGCGGCGGCTGTAAATATGCCTGCCGTTATAGCGGCTCAGCTTGAACAGATGAATTTTGAAATTGAAACAATAACGCCGGATCAGACGGAACAATACAAAGAAAAAGTAAGGTCAAAGGACATATCGCTTTGCGTTGTCTTTCCCGATGATTTTGAGAGCGTTATGGCAAATTACAATTCAAAAACGCCTTCTTCCGATGTGCCTAATGTCAGCGTGTTCTACAATTCATCTGACATCAATTCTTCAAACGCATATCCTCTTATGATAACTACGCTCGATTCGGTCGAGAAGGAACTCAGCAACGTATTCGATGTTAACGCTTTGACAGATGATATCTCATACGACGTTGCAACGGAAGAGGACACAACGGGAACGCTGATGGCGATGATACTTCCCGTAGTTATAATGACGCTTTTGTATTCGTCTTGCGTGGCTCTTGCTCCCGAAAGCATAGCAGGCGAAAAGGAAAGAGGCACGATAGCTTCGCTGCTTATAACACCTGTTCCGAGATCGCAGATAATTCTCGGTAAGGTGTGTGCGCTTTCTGTGATGTCGCTGCTTGGCGGTATGTCAAGCTTTTTGGGAACATTTCTTTCGATACCTAAGCTTATGCAGGGAATGGATGGTGAAAGCGGCTCTATAAAGACCGACGTATACGGGGCAAAGGAGTATATTTGCCTGATAGTTCTTATACTCAGCACGGTATTGCTGCTCATCACGGTCATATCGATCATATCAACGCTTGCAAAGAGCGTTAAGGAAGCAGGCACGATGGTAATGCCTCTTATGATGGTAGTAATGCTCGTGAGCTTTTTGACAATGTATCAGACGGAAGTAAAAACAGAGTTTTTCTGGTATTGTATTCCTCTGTACAACACGGTAGAGTGTATGAAAAACGTATTCTCGTTCTCGATAGTTTCGCAGAATATCGCCGTAACATGCGCAGCGAACATATTGTATTCCGGTGCAGGAATATTCGTGCTTACAAAACTGTTCAATAATGAGCGTGTGATGTTTGGGTAAAAACAGTTCAATAATAAACAATAAGCCCCGAAGTGATTTGATCATCGCTTCGGGGTGTTGTGTTTATAAATTTTTCACTTGTTCACGCCAGCGTAAGCTCTGCCGTAAACGTTATCATCTCGTCGGCGGAGTATGCAGCGTAAAGCCTGCCTTTGTGGTTCCTTATTATCATAAGCGCCATTGAAAGCCCTATCCCGTAGCCGCCCGTCTGCGTGCTTCGTGAGCTGTCGCCTCTGTAGAAGCGGTCGAAAAACTTCGGGACGCTTTCTTTGTCAAGCCCCGTGCAGGAGTTCGTTATCTTCAGCACTGCTTTTTTTGAGCGTGTGTAAAGCTTTACCGAAAGCTTTTTTCTGTCGTCGGTGTACTTTATCGCATTGTCAAGCAGTATTCCGGTTACTCTTATGATGTCTTCAAGGTCGCCCATAACGGCAATGTCGGGAGCAATATCGGCTTCGATGGCAATGCCTTTGCTCTCCGCCGGAACGGCGAAAGATTCCACTGAATTTGCAACTATTTCGGAAAGAATGATACGCTGCTTTTCTTTTTCGGAAAGAGTCTGTTCGTCCATCTTTGAAAGCTCCACAAGACCTTTGACGAGCTTGCTCATGCGCTCTGTCTGCTGCTTGATGTTTGTGAGCCATTTGCTTTCGCCGTCGATCATTTCAAGCACTTCTGTGTTAGATTGTATAATGGCGATAGGAGTTTTCAGTTCGTGTCCTGCGTCCGTTATGAATCTGCGCTGCTTTTCACGGTTTTCCTCAAACGGGCGAAGTACCCTGCCCGAAAATACAAGCAGCAGTGTGAGAACTATCACGATACACGTCAAGATCGTAATGAGCGTGATAGCACCGAGAAGATCGACTGTGGTAAGATCATCTGTGCAGTCAACGCCGATGATCATTGAGCCGTCGCCGTAATCGAACCGCCCGAAGCGATATAAGCCGTTGTAGCCTTTTTCCTTGCCGGATAAGGCGATATCGTTTATCTGTGTTGTAATACTTTCAATGTTTGAAAGTGCAATGTGGCTGAAATCGGCTCTCACAAGAGTTCCGTCGCTGCTTATATATGCGGCGTAGTAACGTGTTTTGTACGGCGTTTCGGAATGCAGGAGCTTCGGCTTTTCTTCATCAAGGTTTTCCTCTGCATAATTGAAAAGAGGGAATTGGCCGCCGTTTTCGTAAAGAGTTTCGATTATCTCATCGGTGCTGCGTGATATCTGACAGCGAAGCGTTATGTTTACCGCCGCAAATGCGATTATAAGAGTTGCTGTCATGGATATCATAGCAAGCAGGATAAAGCGGAATTTCAGCTTTTTAAGCATTTTTATCCACCTCTAAGATGTAGCCTCTGCCTCGAAGAGCGGAGATCTGAACGTTTGCGTCAAGCGCCGCAAGCTTCTTTCGCAGATACGAGATATATACCCATACAACGTTTATCTCGGCTTCGCTGTCGTAGCCCCAGATGCGTGTCATGAATGCATCGGTAGAGATAGGCTGCGACGGGCTTTTCATGAGCATTTCCATCATCAGAAATTCTTTGCGTGAAAGTCTGATGCCGCCGTTTTTTGTTGAAAGCTCAAAGCTTGTGCGTGAAAGCGTTACGTTGCCTGCCGTAAGATCGTCGGGTAAGAGCGTTCCCTTGCGGCGTGTGAGCGCACCGACTCGTGCTACAAGCTCGGGCATTGCAAACGGCTTTGCAAGGTAATCATCGGCGCCCGAATCAAGTCCTTCTACCTTGTCGGAAATTTCCGATTTTGCTGTAAGAAGCAATACAGGCGTATCGATACCCTGACTGCGAATTTCTTTCAGAACATCGATACCGTTTTTCTTTGGCATCATCACATCGAGGATTATACCATCGTAAACATTGCCGTCGGCAAGGATAAAATCAAGAGCCTCCTGCCCGTCGTAAACTGCGTCTACGATATAGTTTTTACGTTTAAGTATTTCCGAAACCGCCTCGCTCATAGCAAGCTCGTCCTCGGCATAAAGTATTTTCATGAGTTTTTGTCACCCCGATCATAATTGACAATTGACAGTTGACAATGGACAATTAATGGAGCACTGCGTGCTTGTTTTATAATAATATGGATCAACTCGCCGAAGGCGAGTTCCTTAATTGTCAATTATCCATTGTCAATTGTCCATTGAAATTCATCTCATCGCTCTTAGCAGATCGAGTGCCCAGACGTCGTCTATAATGAAAACTCTGTCCTCGGCGTAGCTTGCTTTTCCGCCGTATTTGTCTTCGATCTCTTCGTATATTTTCTTTGAAACGGGGGAGACGAACGCTTTGCCTTTTTCGGTGTACATCTCGATGTGCTTTTCACCGTTGCGGTTTGAAAAGAAAGCGGCGGCTATGTTGTCGTCACGAAGCGTCCGCTGTGCTTCCTTTGCGTAGGCAAGCTTCAGTATCTCGATCATCTTGTCGTCAAGACCGCTGTCGAATATCATGATCTTTTCTCTGAGCGATTCGGGCGACATAACTATCCTGCGGCGGCAGTTTTCATCTACCTCTTCACCGTTTTCGTCGTCTACTATGTCGTTCTTGCTCGATTTGAAATAGTCGATCGTGTTTTTTACTGACTCATCATCGTAAACGAGCCAGATCATATAGCCCTGCTTCGTGTCGTTGTAGAGCAGGGGATAGCCGATCTTTGTTTCTTTGCCGCACTTGGGGCATTTTGCCTTGAAGAGAGTTCCTTCAAGTATCTTGAGCTTTTGCTGCGGATTCTTTTCGCCGTTTACGGCGGTCCATTGCTCCGCTTCAACGTTTGCATTACATTCGGGACATTTGAAGTTGACCTTTGAACGCATTGCCATGATATCACCTTCCGATTAAAATCTTATATATATTATAGAATTAAAAGCTTCGGCGGTCAAGAAAAAGTTCTTCATAAAACAGGGAAAAGCTGCCGATAGACTTTTTTTCTATCAGCAGCTTTTATATCACTCTCCAAAAAGCTCTTTAAGCTTGTTGAAGAAGCCTTTTCTGTCTGTGTAATTCTTTTCGCTCGACTGTCCGTCGAATTCCTGCAAAAGCTCCTTCTGACGCTTTGAAAGATTCTTCGGAACTTCGATGGTTACTCTTACGTATTCGTCGCCCTTGCCACGTCCGTTGAGACTCTGTATTCCTCTGCCTTTAAGACGGAATGTGTCGCCGGGCTGTGTGCCTTCTTTAACGGAATACTTAACCTTACCGTCAAGCGTGGGCACAACTACCTCTGCACCGAGGCACGCCTGGATAAATGTAAGGGGCAGCGTGCAGTAAACGTCGTTTCCTTTGCGCTCGAAGATGGGGTGAGGGCGAACTGTGATGTCTATGTAGAGATCGCCCGCAGGACCGTGATTTATGCCTGCATTGCCCTTGCCGCTTACGGAAAGTCTCTGACCCTCGTCAACGCCTGCCGGAATGTTGAACTCTTCTTCAAGCGTATGGCGGATACGTCCCTTGCCGTCGCATTTCGGGCAGGGGCTTTCAACCGTCTTGCCCTTGCCGCCGCAGGCGTCGCACGCCTTTGAAGTCTGAACAACGCCGAACGGTGTTCTTGAATTTATCGTAACACGTCCCGTGCCGCCGCAGGAAGAACACGTTTTCGGAGATGTGCCCTTTCTTGCACCCGAACCGCCGCATTCGTCACAGTTGTCGATGCGCTGGAACGATACTTTCTTCCGGCAGCCTTTTGCAGCTTCTTCAAACGAAATGCTGCATATAGTCTCAACATCGGAGCCTCTTCTCGGTGCGTTCGGGTTCGACTGTCTTCTGCCGCCGAAGCCGCCGAAGAAGCTTGAAAAGATATCGTCAACGTCAAAGCCGCCCGGATATCCGCCGTAGCCGCCGGCACCGCCTGCGCCGTAGTTCGGGTCAACGCCTGCATGACCGAACTGATCGTAGCGTGCTTTTTTGTCTTTATCGGAAAGCACCTCGTAAGCTTCGTTTACTTCCTTGAAGCTTTTTTCTGCTTCCTTATCATCGGGGTGCAGATCGGGGTGATACATTTTTGCTTTTTTTCTGTATGCTTTTTTTATCTCATCATCGGACGCCGATTTCTCAACGCCCAATACTTCGTAGTAATCTCTCTTGTCAGCCAAGATAATTCCCTCCCGTATGTAATGCGGTACATTTCTTTACTTTAAAACTAAAAAGAATTATTAGTTTCAGTCTGTCAATAAAATTTTTTCATGGCCTTGGAGCGGCGATGAAAACTAATGCGTTTGGTAACTTAGGGGCATTTTCTGCCAAAATGCCCCTCTTTCCAAAACAGTCCGCCGGACTGTTTTGGAAATTCACCCCTAAAAGGGCGTGAACATGCCTCCGGCGGGCAAGGGCGCTGCCCTTGCAACCAGCCCGCTTTTTGAAAAAAGCGGGGCAAAAACTTTACGCTATAATCTTTCTTTGCTTTTTCGACAAACTGAAAATGATTATTCCTTTATATTTACACTCAATAAGATATTCTAAACGATTTTAGCATGAAATGCAAGTGCCTTGAATGCAAATATAAAAAAATAATTTCCGATCTCTTTTTCTGCATTCACAGGGGACGCTTTTATACAAGCGTCCCCTGCGGACAAAATGTCAATTATTTATCAGTCAACGTCCTTAAAATCTGCGTCGTAAACGTTGCCGCCGTCTTCTGCTGCTGCGCCTGCTGCACCGGGAGCGCCTGCGGGCTGTGCGTCGTTAGCCTGAGCTGCTGCTGCGCCTGCCTGATAGAGCTTTGTGGAAACGCCCTGAACTGTCTTTTCGAGGTCTTCTCTTGCAGCCTTGATCTTGTCGATATCATCGGACTTGATAGCGTCTCTTACGTTAGCTGCCTTTGTCTCCATCTCTGTCTTATCGGAAGCGTCGATCTTGTCGCCGTTCTCCTTGATGAGCTTTTCTGCAGCGTAAGCCATGTTCTCTGCTGCGTTCTTCTCGTCAACAGTCTCTCTGCGCTTCTTGTCTTCTGCTGCGTACTTCTCAGCCTCTGCGACAGCCTTGTCGATGTCGTCCTTGCTCATGTGTGTGTCGGACTTGATAGTAACCTTCTGCTCCTTGCCTGTGCCGAGATCCTTAGCGGATACGTTAACGATACCGTTGGAGTCGATGTCGAATGTTACTTCGATCTGCGGGATTCCTCTCGGAGCCGGAGCAATACCGGAGAGAATGAAGTCGCCGAGCTTCTTGTTGTCTCTTGCGAACTCACGCTCACCCTGGAGCACGTTAATCTCAACCTGCGGCTGATTGTCTGCTGCTGTGGAGAAGATCTGGCTCTTCTTTGTCGGGATAGTTGTATTTCTCTCGATGATCTTTGTCATGATGCCGCCCATTGTCTCAACGCCGAGTGAAAGCGGAGTTACGTCGAGAAGGAGAAGACCCTCAACTTCACCGCCGAGAACGCCTGCCTGGATAGCTGCGCCGATAGCAACGCACTCATCGGGGTTGATGCCCTTGAACGGCTCTTTGCCGATGAAGTTCTTTACAGCGTTGATAACTGCGGGGATTCTTGAAGAACCGCCTACCATGAGGACTTTGTCGATGTCGTTGATGGAAAGCTTACTGTCGTTGAGTGCGCTCTTAACGGGACCCATCGTCTTCTCAACGAGGTCAGCTGTAAGCTCGTCAAACTTAGCTCTTGTGAGTGTGAGGTCAAGGTGCATCGGGCCGTTTTCGTCCTGCCAGATGAACGGAATGTTGATAGATGTGCTTGTAACGCCGGAAAGGTCGATTTTTGCCTTCTCTGCGGACTCTTTAAGGCGCTGCATAGTTGTCTTGTCCTTGCTGAGGTCAACGCCGTTCTCTTTCTTGAACTCTGCGATCATCCAGTCGATGATCCTCTGGTCGAAGTCGTCGCCGCCGAGACGGTTGTTACCTGCTGTTGCAAGAACTTCCTGAACGCCGTCGCCCATCTCGATGATAGATACGTCGAACGTACCGCCGCCGAGGTCATATACCATTACCTTCTGATCGTCTTCCTTGTCGATACCGTAGGAAAGAGCTGCTGCCGTAGGCTCGTTGATGATTCTCTTTACATCAAGGCCTGCGATCTGACCTGCGTTCTTTGTAGCCTGACGCTGTGAGTCTGTGAAGTATGCGGGAACTGTGATAACAGCCTGAGTAACAGTCTCGCCGAGGTAAGCCTCTGCGTCTGCCTTGAGCTTCTGAAGGATCATTGCGGAGATCTGCTCCGGAGTGTAGCTCTTGTCGTCGATAGTTACTTTGTAGCTTGTGCCCATCTCTCTTTTGATGGAGCTTACCGTCTTTGCGGGGTTGGAAACTGCCTGACGCTTAGCGATCTGACCTACAAGGCGCTCGCCTGTCTTGGAAAAGCCTACTACGGACGGAGTTGTTCTTGCACCCTCTGCGTTAGCGATAACGACCGGCTCGCCGCCTTCGATTACTGCTACGCATGAATTTGTTGTACCAAGATCTATACCTATTGTCTTTGCCATGATAAATTTCTCCTTTTTCTTTAATCGTATTGTTTATATTATTTTTAATTTGTTTTCATGTATCGAATTTCAATCTTCAATTAGTTGACTGTCTGAACCATTGCGTGGCGAATGATCTTATCGCCGACTTTGTAGCCTTTCTGATAGACCATAGCGATCGTATCGGATTCAAGCTCGTCATTGTCAACGCTTGAGATAGCATTGTGGAACTCCGGATCAAACGGCTCGCCGACCTCACCGAAGCTCTCGATGTTGAGCTTCTCGAATGACTTTGCAAGCTGCGAAGCGATCATTTCAAGACCCTTGCGGAACTCTTCGGGAGCGTTCTTTGAAGCTTCCAAAGCTCTGTCGATATTGTCTGCGATCGGAATGATCTCGTTTATCGTATCGGAAACGGCGTTTGCATAAATGCCTGCCTTTTCACGCTCGGAGCGTGCTCTGAAATTTGCGTACTCGGCAGCTGTTCTCAGAAGCTTATCCTTTTCTGCGGCAAGTGCTTTTTCAAGCTCAGCCGTTTTGTCGTCGGCTTTTTCTTCCGCTTTCTCTTCTGTTTTCTCTTCTGCTTTCTCTTCTGCGGGAGCTTCTTTAACTTCCGCTTCCTCGGCAGCTTCTTCTGCTTTTTCCTCTGCTGCCTCGGCTGTCTTTACTTCTTCTTCCGTTTTCTTTTCTTTGTTCTTACCCATCTATATCGATCCTTTCCTATTCGATCATCAGTATCTCTCTGAGCAGCCTGCCGGAGCATTCCGCAACGTATTGAAGCACCGCCGAAGCGTAAGCGTAGTCATATCTCATCGGAACTATCGCCGTTATGAATCCGCCGCTCGTCGGTTCGATCGTGTACGGTTCTGCTATGAAGCTGTGGTCTGCAAGAGCTTCGTTTCCCGTTTCGCTGCCTATCAGGATATTCTTTCCCGTGCGCAGCCTCAGCAAAAGTGTTTCGAGCTGTTCGTCCGAATGAAGAAGCTGAGTTAATGCTCTCATCCCCAAAACATCATCTTCACGGTCAAGCAGCGCCGTTCTTCCCGTTACCGTCATGCTGAATCCGCCGACCTCTCTGCAGGCGTCCATTATGGCTGAAAGAACGCTCGGAACGAGCATTGCGATCTCACCTAAGCTGACAGCCTGAGTCTGAATGTAAGCCGGAGTTACGCTTTTAACGGGTAAACCTTCCATTTCTCGGTTGAATATCGTTTCATATATATTCACGATATCGGGCGTTATTACATAGTCGCACTTGAACAGCTTCGTTTTTATTAACCCCGTAGACGTTATCAGAACCACCATGCACGTCTGTCTGCCTGTCTGAACGAAGCGCAGCGTTCGTATCCTGGCGTTTTCCGAAAACGGTGTAGTGGTCACACAGACCGTTTCAAGAAGCTCCGAGGCGACCTCGCCTGCTGCGGATAAAAGCTTTTCGGGATCGTCGCCCTTTGAACTCAGCTCGTTTAAGATCAGCGCTTTAGTGCTGCCCGAGAGCGTTTTTTTGTCCATAAGATGTTCAACGTAATACCGAAAGCCGTCTTCCGAAGGCTGTCTGCCTGCCGAGGTGTGAGGCTGTGTGAGAAGACCCATCTCCGAAAGCTCCGCCATTTCATTTCGTATCGTTGCGGAAGAAACGGGAAAGCCGAGAGTGTTTACAAGCAGTTTTGAGCCAACAGGCTCGCCGCTTTTTACATATTCTTCGACGATCGCCTTGAGGATCTTGCGTTTCCTCTCTTTCGTCTGCATCTGCTCACCTCGCTTTTGAATTAGCACTCTGTTGCGCTGAGTGCTAATCTACTTTTAATTATACATTTATACTGCGATTTGTCAAGGGATTTATTCAAGAAATTTATTAATTATTTGTAAAAAAGCACTTAGCGCCGGTAAGTGCTAAGCCCTTATAAATAAATGGAAAATTGAAAATGGAAAATGGAAAATTGCAGAGTCGCTCCGCTTCTGATTTTATAAGTGTGGAGTGTGGATCTTAGATAGCTAATACAAATCAACTCGGCTAAGCCTGTTCCTCAATTTTCTATTTTCCACTTTCAATTTTATTTTGTCGTTGGTTCATTAAATTTATGTTGATTCGGAATGTTTTTGTGTTTATGTGCGTATTGAAAACACCGGACGGGAGTAGTATAATAGTTTTGCTTGAAGGAAAAGCATATATAAAAAAGAAAAGAGATTGTGTAAAATGGATTTTGAAGTTATGAGGATCGTTTATTATCTGGCGATCATTCTGTTTGCAACGAAGCTGCTCGGCATGGGTACACGAAAGCTCGGTCTGCCGCAGGTAGTGGGCATGGTCATAGCAGGATTGCTTATAGGCCCTGCGATATTTTCACAGCTTCCCGGAAGCTTTAACGGCATTATTGCGCCTACGGAAGTGGAAATGGACGTGCTTAAAACGTTTTCGCAGATCGGCGTTATACTTATCCTGTTTTCAAGCGGACTTGAAACAGATCTCAAAGACCTCAAAACAAGCGGCTTTGCTTCAACGATGATCGCTTTGTGCGGTGTGGTTGTTCCGCTTGCTTTAGGAACGCTTATGGCTGCGCTGTTTATGGGCGGTATCTCCGAAACATTCAACAATACCGATAAACTGATGAACGCTCTCTTTATCGGCTGCATACTGACTGCAACGAGCGTCGGCATCACGGTCGAAACGCTCAGGGAACTTGGAAAGCTTAACACAAAACTCGGAACAACAATACTCAGCGCCGCTATCATCGACGATGTTATGGGCATTATCGTTCTGAGCCTTATCACTTCGCTCAAAGGCGGCGGAAACCCGGCGTTCACTCTGCTGAAAGCTGCATTGTTCTTCCTGTTCTCCATAGGTCTTGGCGTTGTGCTTCGTATCATATTCAAATGGATAGAGGCAAAATATCCCCACAAGAGAAGAACAGGCATATTCGCTCTTTCCATGTGTTTTATCTACGCTTTCTGTGCCGAAACATTCTTCGGTATCGCCGCTATCACGGGTGCATATATGGCAGGCGTTATGCTCAGCGGACTGAGTGATACGAAATTCGTCGATAAAAAAGTCCTTGTCAACGGCTATATGATCTTCTCGCCGATATTCTTTGCATTTATCGGTATAAGCGCAGATTTCAGCAACTTCAAGCCCGATGATTTTATTTTTGCGGCAGCTTTTGCGATCGTCGGTATTGCGGCTAAGATCATCGGCTGCGGCGGTATCGCAAGGATACTCGGTTTCAAGGGCAAGGAAGCGGCTGCTGTCGGCTGCGGAATGATAGCAAGAGGCGAGGTCGCACTTGCCGTTTACTCAACTGCGGCATGGCTCATCTGCTTTGAAAACGGCAAGCTTACGGGTATTGATCCTCTTTTTGCAACGATCGTTCTGATAATCTCAACGTCGATACTCTGCCCCGTTTTCCTGAAAATACTTCTCAAAGATCACTCCGACACCGAACACGGCAGTACCGTCAAAGCCGAAGACTACGTTTCGGTTAGTGCGGCAATGAGCGAGAACTGATCTTTTAATGTGGAAAGTGGAGTGTGGAATGAAGAAGTCGCTTCGCTCTTAGATTATTAAAACTGACTGCATATTTCTCGGCAGAAAATTGGTTGTAGTTTTTCAAGAACTGATATAGATTCAACTCGCCGCAGGCGAGTTCCGAAATTTTCCATTTTCAATTTTCCTCGTTCTGCATTTAATGAAAATCTATTGCAAATAAAAATTTTTGTGCTATAATAAATTTCGTACTGTATTGTATCCGGCGCTGATGCCGGAATGATAACAAGGAGGATAAAAATGAATAGTAAGAAGAAAGATATCCGTTGGATGGTAAGTGTTGCACTTATGGCGGCGATCATCGTGCTTTTGGCTAATACGCCTCTCGGTATGATACAGCTGCCTGTGATCAAGGCGACAACCGTACACATTCCCGTGATCATCGGCGCAGTGCTTCTCGGACCTCTTGCAGGTGCGATCCTCGGCGCAACGTTCGGCATCTGCTCCATCGTGAGCAATACGATGACGCCTACACTGCTGTCGTTCGCATTTTCTCCGTTCCTCAGCACAACAGGTCCCGTAGGAGCTTTAAAGGCTCTGTGGATCGCTGTAGGCTGCCGTATCCTTATCGGTGTTGCAGCAGGCTGGCTGTGGATCCTTCTCAAAAAGGTAAAGGTCCCTGCTCCCGTAGGTCTTGCAATAACAGGCTTTGCAGGCTCTATGGTGAACACAATTTGCGTTATGGGAAGCATATACTTCCTGTTCGCTCAGCAGTATGCAGAGGCTAAGGAAGTAGCTCTTTCAGCTGTTTTCGGCCTTGTAATGACTACTGTTACGGCGTCGGGTATCCCCGAGGCGATAGCTGCTGCTGTTCTTGTGGACGTTATCGGTTTTGCACTTCTTAAGGCAATGCCTCAGATAATGCCCGAAAAGAAGAGCGACAGCGAGATCGTTCAGGCAGAAGCGAAATAAAACGGGAGCATTCGGATATGGTCATAGCGGTTGATATAGGAAATTCAAACATAGTGATAGGCTGCTTTGAAGATGAAAAGGTTCTTTTTATCGAGCGCCTTTCGACAAATCAGCAGTGTACGTCGCTTGAATATGTTATCTCTGTCAAGAATATCATGGAGATAAACGGCATTGAGCTGTCTGCGATAGAGGGCTGCATAATCTCGTCCGTTGTGCCGAGCGTTACCGAAACGGTAAAGACGGCGCTCGAAAGGCTTACTCATACAAAAGTAATGATCGTAGGCCCCGGTATAAAGACGGGTCTAAAGATAATGCTCGATAATCCCGTTCAGCTCGGAAGCGACAGAGTTGCAGACGCTGTGGCGGCAGTGAACCTTTATCCCACGCCGCTTATTATAATAGATATGGGAACAGCTACGACCGTTTCCGTTATCGACAAGGATAAGAACTACCTCGGCGGAATGATAATCCCCGGTCTTCGTGTGTCGCTCGATTCGCTTACGATGAGAACGTCGCAGCTTCCCAAGATAGGCATCGAGCCGCCGAAAAGAGTTATCGGCGCCAATACTATAGACTGTATGAAGAGCGGTATCGTTTACTATTCCGCAGCAGGCATAGACGGCGTTATCGACCGTATCGAAGAAACTCTTCAAAGCAAGTGCACCGTAGTTTCAACAGGCGGCCTTGCAAACAAGATCATACCCCACTGCAGGCGTGAGATCACAATTGACGAACAGCTTTTGCTAAAGGGTCTGATGATAATTTACAATAAGAATAAAAGATAATTCATCATAAAACAAAACAGTACAGATAAATATATTATTTCAAAGAAAAAGCGCTTGTGATATCCGAAATCATGAGCGCTTTGTTGTCATTTTTAGGGCGGTTTATTGCCGGTTGAGCAATATGACAAAATCGCACAACGCTTATTGGTCAAAATGACAGATAAAGTTACAATGCACATTAATGGACAAAAACGGTAAAATGTGTACAAAATCAATTAAAATGCTATTACAGAAATAACATTGTTTTTATTTTTTGAAAGATATAGCCCCGTGAAAATAACAGCGAGATTACCTGTGGTGAAACTTTTGTCATATTTAGCAATATGCTTTTATTATTGCACTTTTTATGTTATAATTAACCGTATCTAAATTAGTATGGTGTATTATGCAAAGTGCGTACAGGTGAAATCCTGGGGCACAAGATGGGGTTATTTTGTTTATGGAAAAACACACTGAAGAAAAAAACAGACGCCAGAGCGATGTTATCTTTGGCAGAAATCCTGTTTTTGAGGCCGTCAAAAGCGGCAGACCGATCGAATCGATCCTTATAGCGGCAGGCTCAAAGGGAGGCACCGTTTCGGTGATACTCGCCAAGGCAAAGCAGCAGGGGATCGTAATCAAAGAAGTAAATCCGAAAAAGCTCGACTTTATGTGCGGCAGCACGGCGCATCAGGGCATAGCGGCTATCGCTGCGGTGAAAGAGTATTCCACCGTTGAGGATATCCTTGACTATGCGAATGAAAAGGGCGAAGATCCTTTCATCATTATCCTTGATGAGCTTGAAGATCCGCACAATCTCGGCGCAATTATCAGAACGGCGGAATGCGTCGGCGCTCACGGTGTTATCGTTTCACAGCGCAGAAGCGCAGGCCTTACGTTCGCCGCAGGCAAAGCGTCTGCAGGTGCTGTGGAATATCAGCGTGTTGCGAGAGTCGTCAATATGGCGAATACGATCGAGCAGCTTAAGAAAAAAGGCGTGTGGGTATATGCCGCCGATATGGACGGCTCGCTTTATACGTCTACCGATCTGACAGGCCCTGTGGCTATCGTCATCGGCAATGAGGGCAAAGGCGTAAGTCCTCTCGTTGCGAAAAAGTGCGATGCAGTCATTTCGCTGCCTATGGTCGGGAAGATCAATTCACTGAATGCATCAGTTGCGGCAGGCGTGCTTGCCTACGAGGTGTTCAGACAAAGATCTTCAAAAAAATAAATTGAAATTAAGATAAGTTTACGTAATAAACGTTATAAAAATAACGAAAGGGGTGAAGTGTGTGTCTGATCGTGACGATATTGATGTAGTTAAAACAGCGGAGAAAAACTCCGCCGACGATACAATACGTCAGAATTACCCCATAGATGATACCGAAAACGGTACGAAAAAGAAGCTCGGTTTTCTCAACATGGTAAAAAAGATGCTTTCGACGGACGAAGATCCCGAAGCCGAAAGCAGTGAGTCCGTAAGCGAGGACGACAATATGTTCGGCTCTCTTATCGGGCGTCTGAAAAAGCCGTCGGAGAAAAGCGGGGAAGCACCATCTTCCGAGAGCTTCGATTCCGATACACCAAACGATAAACAGACATTCGATAATATAGCGGCAGAAAACAGCAAGCCAAAGCAAGCTGAAAAGCCGCAGCCCGAAAAGGAGAACGACTCCGCCGAAGAGGAAGAGCTTCTTATGATAGATGCTTTCTTAAGCGGCGAGGAATATACTCCGGAGAAAAAAGAAGAACCCGACTTGAGCGGCGCTTTTGAAGAGGAAGAGGTCGTATTCGTTGATTTTGACACCGACGATGATGCGCAAGAGGTGAGCGGTGATGATACGCCTGAAAGCAAGGACGAAACTGAACCTGCTGAAACAAGCGGCGAGGCTGACTCTGCCGCTGAGGATAGTGTGCTCACTGAAAAGACCCGGCTCGCCGAACAGACTGATAATAGCGAGGGTGAAGCTGCCGAAGTCTCTGATGAAGAAAAATCAGATCCCGAAGCTGCGCTCGAAAAACAAGTCGAGAGTGAAGATATTGAAAACGCTGATGCTTCCGAAAAGCCGAACGATGCTGATAGCAGTAAGAGTGACGGGGAAGCGGCAGAAATAGAAGAGGACGAAGAGTTCGTTCTTGAAGAAGAAAAGCCCTTCGACGAGGAAGACGATCTTTCGGCGCACGCAGAGGAATCCGATGATTTCAGCGACCTTTCCACAATTTTTGAAGACGATGAGGAAAAGTCGGAGAAGAAAGAAAAAGAGCCCGATACGAAGGAATACGAAGCCGAGCCGATCGACATAGACAACGGCGAAAGCGGCGAAGATCCCGAAAGCGATATAGCCGAGGACGATTCCGACAAAGCAGAAGAAACCGAAAAATCCGAAGAAACATCGGATAATAAGGCAGAGGATAAGACGGAAGAAAAAACCGAGGACAAGACCGAAGAGAAGTCCGATGAAAAATCCGAGGAGAGATCCGAAGAGCCTTCTGCCGAAAAAGAAGAAAAAGAGGAAGAACAAGGCAAGTCCGAGGGAAAAACTGAAGAAAAGCCCGAAGACAAGCCGCAGGAAAAGCTTGAAGAGCCTGCTTCCGAAGAGGCAAAGACCGATAATGAATCGGCTGACGATAAGGCGTCGGAAGAAAAAGAGCCGGAGAAGAATCCCGCAAACGGAGCAAAGGTCTTTTTCGGACGTGTGAAGTCTAAGCTTGCAGAGCTTTGGAACGCCAAGAACGAGCAGGAAAAGGCTGCCGATAATAATACGGAAGACCCGTTCGTATCGGAGCTTATTTCCGACACAAATACGGAAGAAAAAACCGAAACGGCTTCCGAAGATACTGCGCAGGCAAATTCCGAGGAGAAATCGGAAGAAAAGCCTGCGGAAGCTTCCGAAGAGAAGCCTTCCGAGGAAAAGCCGGAAGAAAACACCGATAAAAAACCGGAAGAGCAGCAAAAAGCCGAAGCCGATGAGCAGAAGCTGTCGGAAGGTTCAGCTGTAGACGCACCGTCTGAGAAAACTCAAAAGGATACGGAAACAGACGCTTCCGAAGAAACAAAGTCCGAAGCAGCGACCGAAAACGACGTCGCCGAGGACGAAAAGGACGATAAGACAGAAGAAGATCAGACGGAGCGCAAAGTTCCGATGATCTCCGTTATCAAGAACGAAAACGTTACAAAGACGGAGTTTGACGAAGAAAAGCTCAGAGGCAGCCTTAACGTTATCGAACGCAAGGCTACCGATGTTCTTACAGACGAGCAGCGCCGTGAGATCGAGCAGAGCAAGCGTGAGCTTGAAAAAGTGAGCGAGCTTGAAGAAAAAGCAACCGCCGAGCGTGAGGAGCTTCGCCGTGAGAAAGAGCTTCGCAAGGCTAAAGAAGCGGAAGCTGCAAGGTCGATCGTCACAGAGCTTGATGTTGGCGGATATCGTCCCGAAGACAGGAAAAACTCCATCAAGTTCCCGACAGGTAAGTTCAGCGATTCGGTAAGAGCCGAATATGAATGTATCGTCAACTACAACCGCATGATAAGCGTTTCGACCGACGAAAACCTCATCAAAGAGATCAAAAAGGTCGAAGCCGAGAGCAGCACTCCCGCAGAGCAGCCGAAAAAAGAAGCTGAGGCTGTTGCCGAGTCGGGAGAAAGCAGTGCAAACGAGATACTTAAAGAAGCCCGTGATTACGAAAGAAATCACGATAAGGTAGAAAGCCTGGGCAACAAGCTCGATTATCAGGATAAGAAAAATCCCGAGCCTGTTGAGTACAGAACTGAAACGGATGACGCCGAGGTAAAGAGTTATCTGACTAACAGACGTAAATCCGATTTCCTTACGTTCGGCATCACGGCAGGACTTACGGCCGCAGCGTTTATCTTCTCGCTGTTTGCAGCTAAGTTCACGGTAGGCGCAGGCACGTCTGCTGCTGCCGGTCCGCAGAGAATATTTGCGCTGATAAATCTTCTGCTGTACGCAGGCGCTGTATTCTTCTGCAAGGATATGATAATAAGCGGTCTTATGCCGCTCAAAAAGTTCAAGGCTACTCCCGACACGGGCGTTGCACTGGCGAGTGCGGCGGCGGCGCTGCAGTCTTTGCTTGCGCTCATAACGCCGAAGCCTTTCATGACGCAGGGACTTAACGTGTATACGCTTGTTGTTATGCTTGCACTTACACTGTTCACTGCGGGCAGATACTTAAATTCCGACAGAGCTTTGTCGAACTTCCGTTTCGTTTCCGATTCGGAGCAGAAATATGCAGGTAAGTTCTTTACCGACGCAAGAACTGTAGCAAAGCTTCTGAGCGGTACAAAGAACGAGAAAACAGAGTTCTCGTTCCAGAAGAAAACAGCATTTCTTTCTCACTTTGTGAGACTTTCCAATGCCGAAGATCCCGGCGACAAGCTTGCCGCATCGTTCTCGCTTGCGGCTCTCATAGCAGCTGTATTCGCCGCATTGATCGCAGGCATTATGTCAAAAAGTTTCTTTGACGCAATATCGGTTATTTGCATCATGCTTTGCGCAGGCATACCGATAAGCTCAAGAACGCTCGGCTCATGGCCGCTGAGAAAGCTCGCAAAGCGTGCTCTTGTCAACAAGTCGATGGTTGTAGGTTATCCTGCAGTTGAGACGTTCTCCGAGAGCGCAGCTGTAATGATCGACGCCAAGGATCTTTATCCGGCAGGCTCGATCGAGATAACACGCTCCATCAAATATGACAGCATTCATTGGCAGAACGGCATATACGCTGCGGCAGCTGTTACACTCGCTGCAGGCGGAGCTGTTTCGGGCGTATTCGAGCAGCTTGTCAAGGATAACGGCCAGTTCAGCATACCTACCGCCGAGGGCGTAATGTATGAAGACAACAAGGGTCTTCTCGGCTGGGTAAACGGCGTACGTGTTCTTGTGGGCAACAGACAGCTTCTTCTGAGCCATGTCGTTCCGGTTGTTTCCGAGGGTCAGGACGATGAATATAAAGCAAACGGCGACGAACCGCTTTATATCGCATACGGTCAGAAACTCGTTGCGGTAATCACGGTTCGATACTCGGCAAGCCGACGTGTTTCCGATACGCTCAAGCGCATGGAAGCAAGCGGAATGAGCCTGCTTGTCCGCACAACGGACGCAAATATCACAGCCGAGCGCATCTCGAAAGATTTCGGCGTGAGAAATCAGAACATAAAAGTTCTTGAACAAAAGGTATTTAACTACATTCGTGACGAGATGGTCGGCAAGGAGCGCACATCGCCTGCGTATATCGCAACAAAGGGCGGCGTTACTTCGTTCGGGCTTGCGGTCAGCGAATGCGTTCAGACGAAGCGTGATATCTCGCTCTCAACCGCAGTGGAGATAGCAGGCACGCTTATCAAGATGCTCATAATCTGTGCGATCGTTCTCTTTGCGGGAATACATCAGATCGGCGCAGTACAGCTCTTCATCTTCTCGCTTATGTGGGCAGCCGTAGTTCTCTGCGCTCCCGCACTTGTTCAGAAGGTACAGGGAGCGAAACACTGACAAAAAGTGCGGCGTTATATAAAAGTGCGGTCTTATGACCGCACTTTTATCAATGGAAAATGGAAAATTGAAAATTGAAAATTGCGGAGTCGCTGCGCTCCTGATTTTATATCAGTGGTTCCTTAGTTTATTCAGACTAAATAGTTATCTCACGGCAGTGAATAAAGTATGGTATTAGGAGGACTAATACAGATTCAACTTTCCACACTTCACATTCCACATTAAAAAACAGGAGCTAAGCGACTCCGAAATTGTCCATTATCAATTGTCAACTGTCAATTGCCAATGGTACAAGTACGTTCAAAAATGCGCTTTATTTTAGAGTTTTAAAGAGATATTTTAAAGGGAGGATCTTATTCATGAAAATTGCACCGTCATTTTTATCGTGTGACTTTTCAAAGCTCGGTGAGGAGCTTGTAAGGATGGACAAGGCAGGGGCGGATCTTATCCACCTCGACGTTATGGACGGACATTTTGTTCCGAATATCACATTCGGTGCGCCCGTTATCAAGTGGGGCAGACCGTACACAAAACTGCCGTTCGACGTTCACCTTATGATAAGCGAGCCGCACAGATACATCAAGGATTTTGCGGAAGCAGGTGCGGATATCATTACTATCCATGTTGAGTGCGACAGCGATATCGGCGAGACGCTTGACCTTATAAACAGCTATGGCATCAAGGCTGCTCTTTCCGTAAAGCCTAATACGCCTGCAAGCGCAGTGTTCCCGTATATCGACAAGCTTTATATGGTGCTTGTTATGACGGTAGAGCCGGGTTTCGGCGGTCAGTCGTTCATGGCTGATATGCTTCCGAAAGTAAAAGAGATAAAGGATTACGCAAAGAGCGTGGGACATGATATCGTTATCGAAGCGGACGGCGGCATAAACGAGGCAACTATTGCTCAGTGCAGCGAAGCCGGCATCGACATCAGCGTGTCCGGTACAGGCGTATTCAAAGCAGACGACGCAGCGGCGGCTATCGCTGATCTTAAGAAATTAAGCAAATGAAGAACGGTTCAGTAAAGCTTGACAATACGGAAATGTACTACGTTTCTTTCGGCAGCGGCGAAAAAACGCTTATTGTTCTGCCCGGCCTTTCAGACGGGCTTATGACAGTCAAGGGCAAAGCACTGCTTCTTTCAAAGCCGTATAAGCCGTTTTTTAAAGAGTACACCGTATATATGTTCAGCAGAAAAAACGATATGCCGAGCGGCTATTCCATAAAGGATATGGCGGCGGATCAGGCGAAAGCCCTGAAAACTCTCGGAATTGAAAAGACTTCTGTGCTCGGAGTATCGCAGGGCGGTATGATATCACAGTGCTTTGCGATAGACTATCCCGAGCTTGTCGAAAAGCTTGTTGTGGCAGTGTCTGCTCCGTATGCAAACAAGACTGTTACGGAAAACGTCAGCAGGTGGATAGAGTACGCCAAAGACGGAGATCATAAGAACCTTATGATAGACACCGCCGAAAAGGGCTACTCGCCGCAGTATCTTAAAAAATACCGCAAGTTCTATCCGTTTATAGGCTTGTTTGCAAAACCGTCCGATTACGGCAGATTTTTGAAAAACGCCGAGGCTATACTTCGCTTCGATGCTTTATCCGAACTTGAAAACATCAAATGTCCGACACTGATAATAGGCGGAGATATTGATGCAACAGTCACCGCCGAGGCTTCATATGAGATGCATGAGCATATTAAGGGCAGTGAGCTGTATATGTATGAAGGACTCGGTCATGCGGCTTACGAAGAGGCGAAGGACTTTTATGATAGAGTGTTCGGCTTTATAATTGACAATTGACAATTGCGGAAGCACTTTGTGCTTGATATAATAAGACCCGAAAGCATACAGCTTTCGGGTCTTATTATATCAGTATTTACCTTTAACCAATAATCCGATAGGGAAAAAGATAACTAAAACGCCGATCCCGATAAACACAAAACCGATTATCGAAAAGATCTTTGTCATCAGCTGCTCTTCAACGGGAACGCTGATGTGCGTCGGGTCGTCGGGTTCAACCATGACCTTGTTTTCCGTTCCGAGAGCAGGCGGCTTGTTAGCGTATACAGCCGAATGAGCCGTGTATTTTTTGCCGTCCATCTCAAACTCGTAAACGGGAGCGAAGTTTTCATTTTCATCATCGGGAACGTAATCTATAACAACGCCCGTTGTTTCGTATGTGCAGTCCGCATTCAGCTTGCTTATAAGACCTGAAACGCCAAACGCAAACAGCGAACCGATAGAAATAAAAATTACCGCCAGAAGTGCTTTTACACCACGTGCTGTCATATCATAATACCTCCTGTCAGTCGAGTGTCAGGTCTATCCTGTTGTATCTTGCCACGCTCAGAACGAGGCTTGTCACAGTTATAAGAAGTCCTGCCGCAATGCCGACAAGATACATTCTGCTTTCGCCTGCGATTATGCCGAACACGCTGATATATGTGTACGGCGAAAGGACCTTCAGAACGCTGAGCGCTTTTGAAAGCGAACCGAGAAGACCGAACAGCACCGTAACGGTAACGACTACAGCCGAAATGCTCGAAGCCTGCGAGCCGCTGTTCATGAATGTTGCGAGCAGAAACGATATCGCAAGATAGATTATCTCAATGAGCATAAATGCACCGACTGCCAGAAATACCTTGCCGATAAAGCTCATCTTGTTGTTTGCATAAAGAACGCCTGCCGAAACCACAGCAACGACGATGTTGTAGCAGAACAGCACCGCAAGCTGCGAAACGAAGCTTGTAAGCACGGCGCATACTCTTGAAACAGGCAGTGAGTAAACGAATGTTATGTCGCTGTCGCCTCTGCCGTTGGTGTTTGCGGACGCCCCGAGATAGCTTGCATAAACGCAGCCGACTATGAGCATAAGCTGCATACATACGCCGAAGTTTACGCCGAAATCCTTAAAGTCGGGCGTTGCTGTGCCTGCACTGCCCGAAACGGAACCGGGAATGCTTGCGAGCATGTCGCTCACAAAATCGGGAAGTCCTGCGCTCAGAAGATTCGAGAACATTACGACTATCAGAATGAACAGGCACAGTGAGATCGTAGACCACACAATAAAATTCTTTGTTCTGCCTTTCAGCTTATAGCCGAGCAGCGGCACGGAAAAATACTCGTTCATTATCTGTCACCTCCGTTTTCCTGCTCCATCTTTTTCTCGTAGTAGCGCACAAGCGCATCGCCGAGCGACGGCAGCGTTATTTGCAGGTCGTCAAGGTGATATTTTGTAAGTGCGCTTACAAGATCGTTGATGTCCTTTTTGTAAAGGAACGAGATGTAGCCGTTGTCCTCTGTTACCTCCGTTATGTGGAAGTAGGTGTAGAGTGCCGAAAGATCATCGCTCGTCTTTACGCTTACTCTTCTTGTGTCGCTCTTCAGCAGCACCTTCTTTTCCGATATCTCAAGCAGCGAGCCTTTTCTCATTATGGCGATACGGGAGCATATCTGCTGCAGAAGGTCAATGTTTCTGTCACTTATGATGACCGTAACGCCCTCTTTGTTGAGATCGAGAAGATAATGAGCAAGCTTGTTCTTCGTGTCTTTGTCGAGCGCCACGAATGCGTTATCCATGATAACGAGCTTCGGGTTTCCCATCAGCGCAATTACGATAGCGATCTTCTTTCTGTTTGAAAGCGGCAGGCTGCCGATTCGCTTGTTTTTGTCAACGCTGAAATGCTTGCACAGCGACATTACCGATTCGTTGTCGGTTATGCCCTTGATCTTCGCCGCCGTTTTTACAACGTCGATAGCTTTCATCGTTTCGCTGTACGTCGGGTTTGACGGCATGTAGCCGATGTTTCTTTTTCTGTCTGTCGAAAGTGAGGTCGAGCGCTGACCCATCACGGTGATATTTCCGCCCGTCGGTCGGATAAAGTCCATCATCAGGTTTATCATGGTGGACTTGCCGCTCTTCTTCGGGCCTGCTATGCCGAAGAAGTCGCCCTTGTTGACGACAAAGGTCGTGTCGCCGAGAGCGGGGCGCTTGGTGTAATATTTAGAGACCTTGTCAAAGGTTATCATTTCCAACTTATTTAAACGCTCCTTTTCTATAGATTCTTTTCATTTCTTAAGAAATTGTAATTTCTTTCCATATTAGATTATACTTAATTTTTGAAAACATTTCAACATATATTTTCGGATTTTCAAATTTTATTTTTTCCGGAGTTACAAAAAGAACCGAAAAATCGCACAAATAAAGGCTTTTTTGCAGTGGCTTCTTTAAAAATTCCGTAAGGAGTGCAGTTCGCACAAATTATTATATGAAACAGGGGGATAATATCTATATGCAAACCGCTATTGTTACAAAGTTGTAATCGTCTGAAATCTTTACAAAGCTGCAATAATAGGGTATTATTAGTATGTGTCCGAATATCGACATAAAATGACAAGTATATGAAATATCAGACGTTTTGAAGAAGAAGGAAAGAGAATGAATAAGGAGATATCAAAAAAAGACGCTGCTTTGGAAAACAGCGCCGAAGCTCCGTCGAAAGAAGCCGGCAAGAGCAAAAAGGCTAAAAGTCCTTTGCTGCGTATTGCGGCTCCGATCGGTATCGCCGCAGTTGTTCTGGCGGCAGGTATCATTGCTTCCGGTGTAAGCATGGGGTTGTTTTCGGGTAAAACGTATGACGCATTTATTGCAACGCCGCAGAGCGACGTTGAGCTTGCAGCACCGCAGGGCATATTCCTTGAGGGTATATCCGTAGCGGGCGTAGACCTCGGCGGTCAGACAATGAAAGCCGCACGGGATCTGCTTATGGTGCAGGAGTCGCAGCTCATCCCTTCGATGAACTACACGCTCAGCTGCAACGACAAGATAATCTATCTCAGCGAGGACGATTTTGAATTCAGCTTCGACACCGTTCTGAGGCTCAATGAGGCTTACGAGTACAGCGAGTATATGCGCAGCATACTCAACGAGAGCGGAAGAGCGACATTAAAGAATTCGGAAAAAAAGGATTATCCGATCAGCATGACGTTTGACGAAGATTCCGTCAGGAAAGCATGCGAGGGCGTAGCCGAAAAGGTAAATGTTCCGATGCAGGACGCTCACGTTACGAACATCGACGTAACTAAAGAAGATGTTGCAGATATGTTCACCTTTGCAGAGGGCGTAACAGGCTCGACTCTCAATGTGGACGATCTTGTAAATCAGATAAATACGCTTCGGAGCAATCAGCAGTACACTGCCGATATCATAGGCGAGATGGAGAACTTAGAGCCTTCAATAAGCCTTGAAGATCTTAAAAAGAATCTTGTTCTTATCTCTCAGTACGTTACCTATTCGGGCAACACATGGGCAGGCAACATGAACATGATGACTGCAATGGAGAGTATGAACGGCACTATCATAAAGCCGGGCGAGGTGTTCTCGTTCAACGAAAAGACGGGCAACTCGAACCTTGCCGAAAACGGTTACTATGCGGCAGGCGTTATCGTGAACGGACGTTCCGCAGACGGCATCGGCGGCGGTATCTGTCAGGCGGCGACTACTATCTACAATGCGGCTATCAGAGCAGATATGACGGTAGTAGAGCGTGAGCCTCACACATGGCCGTCTGTTTATGTTCCGATAGGCATAGACTCCGCTATCGACTATGGCAACATTGACATGAAGTTCCGCAACGACACGGAGCATGAGATATATCTCATCTGCTATATGGACGGCGCAGCACTCAATGCGTTCATTTACGGCTATAAGCCGACGACATATGATGAGATCTGCATTTCATCGTGGTTTACAGGCTACAGCGGAAACGGCTTCGGCGCAGTTGCGGAAAGAAACTACTACAAGGGCGGCAAGGTCGTCAAGACGGAAGATCTTCCTGCTTCCTACTACTCCAACGGCGGCGGTACGAGCTACAGCCACGAGGAGATGCCGAGCGGCTACGTGTTCAAGCGTGTTTACACCGATAAGCAGGCATCCGACGCTAGCGTAGGCGCACCGACAGACACCGATACCGATAAGTCCGAAACAGAGGATAGTGTAGAGTCGAAGACCGAGGAAGACGGCGAAGCTGCGGAAGAAGTTTCCGAGCAGGCTGCCGAAGAGTATACTGAAGCGCCTGCGGCAGAAGCTGTTGAAGAGGCTGTAGAAGAAGCTGCCGAGGAACTTGCCGAAGAGCCTGTCGAAGATGCGGCCGCAGAAGAGGACGTTATAGAAGAATAACAATTATTCGCAAGCCGTTCCGCATTGACTGCGGAACGGTTGATTTTTTCATATTTATCTGCTATCATTAATAATGGAAAATTGACAATTGACAATGGACAATTGCGGAAGCGGCTGCGCCGCTTGATTTTATATTAGTTTATTCAGAACTTAATAGTTATCTCATGGCTGTGAATTTGGGATAGCTAATATAATCCAACTCGGCGAAGCCGAGTTCCATAATTGTCAATTATCAATTGTCAATTGTCAATTGATGAAATGGGGGTCGGCGCATTGAAAACGGCGGGTATTGTTGCAGAGTTTGATCCGTTTCATAACGGGCATAAATATCTTGTCAAACGCGCCCGTGAAAACGGCGCACAGTTTGTTGTGTCCGTTATGAGCGGTAGCTTTCTCCAGCGCGGCAGCTGCGCTGTTCTCGGAAAGTATGAGCGGGCGGAGGCGGCTGTCCTCGGCGGAGTAGACCTCGTTCTGGAGCTGCCGCAGGTTTTCGCCTGCGCGAGCGCAGAAACGTTCGCAAGGGGCGGTGTGGGTGTGCTTAAAGCGTGCGGATGCGTCGATACGCTTTGCTGCGGCGCTGAGTACCTTGACGGAAGGGTGAGATGGCGCGCGCTTGATATTCTCGAAGGTGCGGACGTGCGCCAATTTCTCATTAAGGGATACAGCTATCCCCGCGCCGTCTTCGCGGCAGTCGAAAGGTCGGGCGACCTTGAGGCGGCAAAGCTTTTTCGCTCCCCGAATGACGTTCTCGCGCTTGAATATCTGAAGGCGGGCAGAGATGACTTCGACTTTCTGACCGTTCGCCGCACGGCTCCACACGACGGGGATATCCCTGCGGAAAACGGCGTATATCCCGCGTGTTTCGGGGTGGACGATAGATTTATTTCCGCTTCGGCTATCCGTAAAATGATGATATCCGGCGATGATACATACAAGGAATATGTTCCCGAAACGACTGCTCGTATTATTGAAAAAGCGCTTGAAGGCGGGTGCTGCCCCGTGAGCTTTGAAAACAACGAGCGAGGCGTTCTGTCCGTTCTGCGCCGAATGACGGCTGACGAACTGAGAGAATTGCCCGACGTATCCGAAGGCCTTGAAAACAGGCTCTATAAAGCTGTACGAAGTGAGAATACAGTTTCGGACATTATAATGAATGTCAAGTGCAAGAGATATACGTATGCACGCCTTGCAAGGATCGTAGCGTGCGCATATCTCGGTATAAAAAAGAGCGATATCACAAAGCCTATGTATATCAGAGTGCTTGCGTTCAACGACAAAGGCGCAAGGCTCCTTAAAGAGATGAAAACGAAAGCGTCACTTCCCGTTGTGATGAGCGCACGGGATATAAAAACTCTTAACAGTGACGCAAGACGAATGATAGATATTGACATCAGAGCGAACGACCTTTTCGGATTGTGTACGCCGGCGGCCATGCCGTGCGGTGAAGACTATTACACGGGCGCTTTGAAGATCGATGATAACGGGAGGTAAATATGGAACTTTACGAGAATGAACAGAAGCCCCAGAGAGCGCTGCTCATAAGCGTTGATTACGGCGCATTTGACGCAGAAGCTTCGATGGAGGAACTATATGCGCTCGCCGAAAGCGCAGGCGCAGAGGTAGTCGGCTCGATGATACAGAAGCTTGATAAGCCTATCGGTGCAAGTTATGTCGGCAGCGGCAGACTTGAGGAGATAGCCGAGCTTTGCAAAACGCAGGAGATAGATCTTATAATCGCCGATGACGAGCTTACTCCTGTACAGATAAGAACGATTGAAGATACGGCAGACGTTCGTGTTATCGACAGAACTATGCTGATACTCGATATTTTTGCGCTAAGGGCAAACTCAAAAGAGGGCAAGCTGCAGGTAGAAACGGCGCAGCTTCGCTATATGCTCCCAAGACTTACCGGTAAAGGCATACAGATGTCTAAGCAGGGCGGCGGTATCGGCACAAGAGGTCCCGGCGAGACGAAGCTTGAAACAGACCGCCGCCATATAAGGCGCAGGCTCGACGCTCTCGGCGAAAAGCTTGACGAGATAGAAAAGCGCCGTGAGCAGCTTCGCCAAAGAAGAAAAAAGGACGGAGTTATCACCGCCGCTATAGTCGGCTATACTAATGCAGGAAAGTCTACGCTTATGAATTTCCTGACCGATGCAGGAGTGCTTGAAAAGGATCAGCTTTTTGCAACGCTCGATCCCACTTCCCGTGCGTTGAAGCTTCCGAACGGCGTGAGCGTTATGCTCATAGATACGGTCGGCTTCGTCCGCAGACTGCCGCACCAGCTTGTAAAGGCTTTCCGTTCAACTCTTGAAGAAGCCGCAAGCGCCGACATCATCATAAACGTGTGCGATGCATCGAACGAAGAGGCTTTGCTGCATCTTGATGTTACGCAAAAGCTTCTTGAAGAACTCGGCTGTGCCGATACGCCCGTTATCACGGTGTTCAATAAAAGCGATCTGATAGAAGACCCGTCGATCATTCCGAATATTTCAAAAGGCGTTCGCATAAGCGCCAAAAAGGGAACGGGCATAGATGCGCTGCTTACGGCTATTGAGGATAATCTCCCCGTAAGAATGCACCGTGTAAAGCTTATGCTGCCGTTTGCAAAGGCAGGCATTTCCGCCGAGATACGCAAAAGCGGAACGCTGTTTTCGGAAGAATACACGGCGGACGGCATTGAAGTCGATGCGCTCGTTGACGATATACTATATGCCAAAGTCAAGGAGTTTGCGGAGGAATAACTATGGATATTCGTGTAGGCGATATTCTTACGCTTAAAAAGCCGCACCCGTGCGGAGGGAAAGATTTCCTCGTCACCCGTGTAGGCATGGATTTTAAGATACAATGCAAAAGCTGCGGCAGAGAAGTAATGGTGCCGAGAGCGAAGATAGAAAAGAACATTAAATCAGTCCAAAGGGCGGATTAATTGACAATGGATAATTGACAATTGACAATTGCGGAGTCGCTTCGCTCCTTTCTTTTAATGTGGAATTTGGAAAGTGGAAAGTGGAATGTCGGAAGCACTTCGTGCTTGATTATATTAGTGTTTTCGGACTTAATAGTTATCTCACGGCAGTAAATAAAGTGTGGTTTTTGAGATAACTAATACAATCCAACTCGCCGCAGGCGAGTTCCGCCATTCGCCATTCCACTATCCACATTTCACATTCATAAAAAGGGCGAACGCAGTGAGCATGAATGCAATTATCAATTGTCAATTGATAAAAGTGGGTTAAACTTAATGTTTGAAAAAATAGAGATTTTTAAAAAGAGATACGATGAACTCAACGTTCGGCTTTATGATCCCGATGTTGCGGCTGATGCGCAGCTTTATGCAAAGCTTATGAAAGAGCTTAACGAGATCACTCCGATAGTCGAAAAATATGTCGAGTACAAAACGGCTGTTCAGGCTGAGGCGGACGCTAAACAGATGCTTTTAGAGGAATCCGACGACGAGATGAGAGAGCTTCTTAACGAAGAACTGAAAGCCTCAACGGCGGCTATCGAAAAAACGAGCGAGGAACTGAAAATACTTCTTCTTCCGAAAGACCCGAACGATGAGCGCAATGTTATAGTCGAGATAAGAGCAGGCGCAGGCGGCGAAGAGGCGGCTCTGTTCTGTTCGTCGCTGTTCAGAATGTACTCGATGTACGCCGAAAAAAGAGGCTTCAAAACGGAGCTTATCAATGCAAACGAAACGGAGCTTGGCGGCTACCGTGAGATATCGTTCATGGTAAACGGCAGCGGCGCTTTTTCAAGGCTCAAATTTGAAAGCGGCGTTCATCGTGTTCAGCGTGTGCCGGACACCGAGAGCCAGGGGCGAATACACACGTCAACAGTCACGGTGGCGGTGCTTCCCGAAGCAGACGAGGTAGAACTTGATATCGACCCGAAAGACCTTAAAATAGATACGTTCCGTTCAAGCGGCGCAGGCGGTCAGCATATCAACAAAACATCGTCGGCTATACGAATAACGCACCTGCCTACCGGAATGGTAGTCGAGTGCCAGGACGAACGAAGCCAGTTCAAAAACAGAGATAAAGCTATGAAAGTTCTGAAATCACGGCTGCTCAACGAAAAGCGTGAGGCGCAGTCCTCGGCGATAGCTGCCGAGCGAAAAGCACAGGTAGGCACAGGCGACAGAAACGAGCGTATCAGAACGTACAATTTCCCGCAGTCGAGAGTTACCGATCACCGTATAGGGCTTACGCTCTACAAGATCGACTCTATAATCAACGGCGAGCTTGACGAAATAATAGACGCACTTATCACCGCCGACAGAGCGGAAAAACTGCTTGACAATTGACAATGGACAATTGCGGAAGCAACCGCTTGATTTGAATGTGGAATGTGGAATGGCGAATGGCGGAACTCGCCTGCGGCGAGTTAGATTATATTAGGGAACCACTGAATAAATCACGCCCTACGGGCTGAGCACCCATCTTGCTTGCATCTTTTTGTCATATTGCACTCAACTCCCTTGAAATACGTCAGTACGTTTCATGCAATCTGACTAAAAATCTGACTGCGCAATATGGGCACTCGATTTAATCAGTGCTTCCTTAGCTATCCCAAATCCATACTTCACTCGCCGCAGAAAGATAAACTGCAAGTCTGAATACACCGATATAAAATCAAGCACGAAGTGCTTCATTCATTCCACTTTTCACATTCCACATAAAAAAAGGGGCAAAAGTGAGAAAGACCGAATTGGTCAATTGATAACGTGATTTTTGAATTTTTAAAGAAGAAAAGAAAGCAAGTGTTGAACTATGGAAACAAAGGTTTTGCTTCCCACAAAAGAAAATATAGCAAAAGCAGGCGAGGCGCTTTTTAACGGGCAGCTTGTCGGCATACCTACCGAAACGGTGTACGGTCTTGCCGCAAATGCGCTCGACGGCGAGGCAGTAAAAAGCATATTCGCCGCAAAGGGCAGACCGGCCGATAATCCGCTTATCGTGCATATTTCCGATATATCGCAGATAGAGCGCTTTCATCTTGTTTCGGAAATACCGGAAGCTGCCGAAAAACTCATGGCGGCATACTGGCCCGGCCCTTTGACCATAATAATGAAAAAAGGCGATGTTCCAAGCGAGGTAACGGCAGGGCTTGACACCGTTGCGGTGCGCTTTCCTTCGCACCCCGTTACAAAGAAAATAATCACGGCGGCTAATTGTCCGCTTGCTGCGCCCTCTGCGAATACTTCGGGCAAACCGAGCCCCACAACGGCTGAGCATGTCTTTCACGATATGAACGGCAAGATACCGTATATCGTTGACGGAGGCGCATGCGAGGTCGGCGTTGAATCAACGGTCATCACAGTTGCCGGAGATGTTCCCGTGCTGCTTCGTCCGGGCGGGATAACGCCCGAGCAGCTTGAAGCCGTGCTGGGTCATATCGAGATAGCCGATGCAGTTCTGAATCAGCTCAAAGAGGGCGAAACGGCGGCAAGCCCGGGAATGAAGTACAAGCACTATGCGCCGAGCGCAAAGATAACGCTCATAAAATCGAGCGATGAGAAGTACATTGAGTATGTGAACGCTCATAAAGACGAGGGCGCCGCTGCTCTTTGCTACGACGAGGATGTACCGTTTCTTTCGGTGAAGACGTACCCATACGGCGCAAAGAACGACTACGAATCGCAGGCAAACCGTATTTTTGATGTTCTCCGCCAAATGGACGACGACGGCGCCGGCATAGTCTACGGCAGATGCCCCGACACGAACGGCACCGCTATGGCTGTTTACAACAGGCTTATCCGTGCTGCCGGATTTGAGGTGATCGAGCTTGCGTAAGTTTCTGATAGCAGGGCTTACAGGTCCGAGCGGTTCGGGGAAAAGCACCGTATCAAAATTTTTTGAGAAATCGGGTTATACGGTGATAAACGCCGATAAAGTCGCCCGTGAGATCATGAATCCCGATGGCACTTGTTTAAAGCAGCTGTCGCTTGTGTTCGGCAGCGACATAATAAACAGCGACGGAACACTCAACAGGCGAAAGCTTGCCGAGAAAGCGTTTGCAGACCGTGAGAAAACACAGCTTTTAAACGATATAACTCATCCGCAGATATTTCTGCGCACGTTGAAGCTTTGCCGTGAAAGTATAGACTGCGGCAAAAACAAGATACTGTTTGACGCTCCCGTTCTGTTTGAGAGCAATTCAGATATAATGTGTGATGCAGTTGTTTCGGTGATTGCGCCGAGAGAAGTTCGTATAGAACGCCTTACAATGCGTGACGGAATAACAAGAGAAGAAATCGAGCGCAGGCTCGATTCGCAGCAGCCGGACGAGTTCTACATCAGCCGAAGCGACTATGTGATAGACGGCGGGGAGGCATTGTCCGAAGTCGAAGAGAAAACTAATATGATCATAAAACGATTACGTATATCCATTGACAATTGACAATGGACAATGGACAATTGCGGAAGCGGCTGCGCTGCTTTGATTTTATATTGGTGTATTCAAACTTGCAGTTTATTTTTCGGCAGCGAGTGAAGTGTGAATTTGGGATAACTAATATAATCCAACTCGCCGCAGGCGAGTTCCATAATTGACAATTATCAATTGTCAATTGTCAATTAAAAAGGGGGAAGGTGATATGATGGCAAAAGATAAGGGTGAGAAGAAAAACAAAGCAGTGGTCATACTTGTGTCGCTGTTTCTCAGCGTTGTGATACTGCTGTCGGTATTTGTGTTTGTGATATCGCCGATAATAAAAGGCGACCCGACACGCAAGCTCAACGAGAGCATATATCCGCTGCAATATGAAAGTTGTGTTGAAAAGAACGCAAAGAGATTCGATGTTGACGTGTGTCTTGTGTTCGGCGTTATCAAAACGGAGAGCAGCTTCGATCCGAACGCCGTATCTCCGGCAGGCGCTATCGGGCTTATGCAGCTTATGCCCGATACGTTTACATGGCTGCAAAACTACAGAACAGATTTTCTTCCTGATAAGATACTCGACAGCTCCGAGCTTTACAAGCCCGAGGTCAATGTTGAGTACGGTACATATCTGCTCAGATATCTGCTCGACCGCTACGACGGCGACAGATCGCTTGCGATAATCGCATACAACGCAGGCTACGGCAATGTTGACAACTGGCTTGCCGACGGAACGATAACAAAGGGCAGCGTTACGAGCGCAACCATTCCGTTTACAGAAACGGCTAATTACCTTGACAGAGTTACGACTGCGGCGGATATGTACAAACAGCTTTACTACAGCGATACGGATTTTCTGACATCTCCCGATGCAGAGCCGGAAAGCGTTACAGCCGAAGATGCATCGTCAGGTGAAGAGCCTGTTTACAGTCAGAGCGAGTACGCCGAGGATCAGTATTCCGACAGTAACGAAACGTATACAAGCGAATACTACAACGACGTTTACGCCTATGAGGGCGACGGAACAGGGCTTGGCTACGGCGACGACTACGGAGATGGAGAAAACTACGGTTATCAGGATTATCAATACGATGAAAATAACGGGGAATGGTGAGACTTTCTAATTGACAATTGACAATGGATAATTGACAATTATGGAACTCGCCTGCGGCGAGTTGGATTTGTATTAGGGAAGCACTGATTAAATCGAGTGCCCATATTGCGCAGTCAGATTTTGAGGCAAATTGGACGAAAAAGCCGCAGGAATACTGACGTATTTCAAGGTAGGGCGTGATTTACTCAGTGGTTCCTTAAGTCTGAAAACTAATATAAAAACAGGAGCGAAGCGACTCCGCAATTTTCCATTTTCCATTTTCAATTTTCAATTATACAAAGATCTTCTCGGTTTCTTCGAGATCATAAAAATAAAAGGAAGTGTTTTGATTGGAAAATTTTAAGAGAGAAGAGATCGCTCGTGGCGTGCATTTCTCTGCTATCAGAGACGAGCGCTTTAAAACGAGCCGTATAGCCGTTGCTATGCTTACCGATATCGATAAAGAGAAAGCCCCTGCGCTTTCAACTCTTTCCGGTGTTCTTGCCCATTCGTGCGAGGAGTATCCTACGTTCCTTGAACTGAGCCGCAAGCTCGATTCACTATACGGCACAACGCTCACCGGTTCGAGCGGCAAGCGTGGCGAGAATCAGATCGTTATCCTCAGTGCGTCGGGTATAAACGACAGCTACAGCCTCGACGGCGAATCTGTGTACGAAGAGATGGCGAAGCTGCTGTGCAGCGTTCTGTTCAAGCCTAATGTAAAGGACGGCGCATTTTCAGAGGAGGATTTTCTCCAGGAACAGCGTCAGAGCCTGGACGCTATCGACGGCCTTTTCAACGACAAGCGTGCGTGGGCTAAAAAGCGCCTTTTTGAGGAAATGTGCGGCAATGAGAAGTACGGCATCAATGTGCTCGGAACAAAAGAGCAGGTAAAAGCTCTCACCGCAAAGAAGCTTTACGAGCAGTATAAGGAGCTTCTGAAAACGGCAAGGTTAGAGATAATCTGCCTTTGCGCAAACGACACCGAGAATGTAAAGAAGATATTCACCGAGCAGTTCTCGTCTGTCGAGAGAGCTGTTGATCTCGGCGCAACGGAGATCGTAACCAAGGCAGATAAAGTCCGTGAAGTAAAGGATACACTCGATGTTAATCAGTCAAAGCTTATGCTCGGATTCAGAACGGGCTGTGCAGAACCCGATGACGGTGCGGAAGCTGTAAAGCTTATGACAGCAGTTCTCGGCGGTACGGCGCACTCGAAGCTGTTTAACAACGTTCGTGAAAAGCAGAGCCTTTGCTACTACTGCGCTTCGGGCTTCGACCCGTTAAAGGGCATCATGACGGTTGAAAGCGGCGTTGAAAAGAAGAATATCGAAAAGACTAAGAATGCCGTATTGAAAGAGATAGAAGACATGAAAAACGGCATAATCTCCGATGAAGAGATAGAGAACACGAAGCGAAGCCTTACGAATTCTTATATGACCTCGGTGGATTCCTCCGCAGGTACGCTGAGCTGGTATCTCAGCCAGATATTAAAGGGCAGAGACCGCACTCCGAGAGAGCAGGCTGACGTTATCTCGAAGATAACTAAAGAAGAGATCGTTGAAGCGGCTAAAAAGCTTTCGCTCGATACGGTCTATGTGCTTACTTCAAACGGTGAGACGGAAACGGAAGAGGAGGAATAAAGGGTGAATATCAGAACAGTCGAAAGCAAGCTTGTTAAAGACAAGTATCATATCATAGATCATCCCTCCGGGCTTACTATCTACGTTTACCCCAAGGAGGGCTACAAATCGACATATGCGATCTTCGGCACGAATTTCGGTTCGGTAAACACACGCTTTACGGTTGACGGCGGCGATGAGATAACAGTTCCCGACGGTATCGCTCATTATCTTGAGCATAAGCTTTTTGAAAGCGAGGACGGCGACGCATTCGCACGCTACGCTCTGACGGGCGCTAACGCAAACGCATACACCTCGTTTGAAAAAACGTGCTATCTCTTCTCTTGTACGGAAAAATTTGAGGAGTCGCTTGAGATACTTCTTGATTTCGTTCAGTCGCCGTACTTTACGGCCGAGACAGTTGCAAAGGAACAGGGCATCATCGGTCAGGAGATAAAGATGTACGACGATTCTCCGAGTTGGAGAGTTATGTTCAATACGCTCGTCGGAATGTATCAGAAGCACCCTGTAAGAATAGATATAGCAGGCACCGTTGAGTCTATAGCAGAGATAACTGCCGAAAAGCTTTATGACTGCTACAACAGCTTTTACAACCTCCACAATATGGTGCTCTGCGTTGCGGGCAACACTACGGTCGAGCAGGTGCTCAAGGTAGCAGACAAAATGCTCAAGCCCTGCGAGGCTCATAATGTGGAGAGCCTTTTTGAAGACGAGCCTTACGAGGTCGGTCAGACGATCATCGAGCAGAAGTTCCCTGTATCTATCCCGATGTTCCACCTCGGCTTCAAAGAGGACGTAAGCAGCGGCTCGATAAGTTCCGAAGAGGCAGCGTATACAGATATCGCTCTGTTTGCGCTTGCTTCGCAGTCAAGCCCTCTTTACAATAAGCTGCTTGATGAAAAGCTCATAAACACATCGTTCGATTTCGAGCGCATGGAAGGACCTCACTATGCGGCAGTGCTGTTCGGCGGCGAGTCGAGAGAGCCGAAAAAAGCAGCAGAGATCATCAAGGAGTATATCGCCAAGGCAAAAGAAAACGGTATCCCGAAAGATGATTTTGAACGAGCTAAGAGAGCTGTTTACGGAAACATCATCTCCGACTTCAACTCGAATGAGAATATAGCGAACGTTCTTGCCGATATGCACTTTGAAGGACGTGAGCTTTTTGCCTATGTAGACGCAGCAGCAAACGCAACGCTCGAAAACATCAACGAAAGACTTTCAAAGATGCTCGATGTTGACAATTGCACATTGTCTGTAGTTTATGGTGAAGAAGAGTAATGCTTAAGACAGCACCGCACAGATGAGAGCCAAACGGGCAGGTAACGAAATTTTTTCCATATCCTGCACAGGCTTTGTGCGGCATTAACATAAATATAAAAAAGGAAGCACTTGATCGTTCGGTGCTTCCTTTTGTTTTATTGAATTGTAGTAATTTTGTAAATTGTATTATCGCTTCGTAACGGCAGATTTAATGCAACAAAGTGGTGTTTTGTAATGTTTTACTAATTTGTACACCCTTTGTTTGCAACATTTTTCGGGTGAATGATCATTTTGCACTAAAATAGCCGAGACAATTTGTTATTTAGACGAAAACTTTGTGTGTACTTTATATTGAAATTTTCATATAAATGTGATACAATAAGTACAGAATTTCGGAGAAATTTACGAAGTCATTTTTCTTTTATGCAAAATTTGCCTGCGAAACGGTTTTTTCGTGGAACGATTTAATGCAATATGACGTTTTTTAAAAGCGAAAGTGATATCGTAAGCTCCGTTGGAATATGTTTTTGGGTAAATAAAAAAATAGCAGCTGTCGGAGCCGCCGCAAGGCGAACTCCTGACTGTAACGAAAGGATGATCGTATCAGATGAGCTACTACAAAATAAAATGCGTGTATTGTCTTGAAACTGTGCCTGCTTATTCGGCACTTTACAGACTCAACGCCAACGACCTCGAATTTGGATATACGGAGAGAGACGCCGATTCATACAGCGTAGGCGACGACCTCAACCTTGACGACGACTTTTTCGGCAACGCCATGACCGGTATGGGCGGCGGAAACGACATGTTCAGTTCCGGATCAAGTGCCGACAACGAGTCGCAGTTCGTAACGGGCAATGATCTTCAGAAGCACGCCGAGGCGGTAAAAGTAATAAACGCAAGAGGCCTTAAGCTTCCGAGATATGTAGGCAACGAGAATGCCATCGAAAAGGGCGCTCTCGTAATGGGCTACGAGGTAAAGGGCCTTAAGATCGGCAGCAAGCTTTATGACGGCAGACTTACAAAGAAATACTGCCCTCACTGCAAAAAGAAGCTCCTTGCCGAGGCGGGAACTATCCCGATTTTTACTGTTGCGATGATCGGCAACTCTACAGCAGGCAAGACTGTATTCCTCACGATGCAGGCCTTTGAGTATATCCACGGCAATTACGACACGAATGTTTCAAAGGGCAAGCTGCTCGTTAACTGGGTAGACTCTCACCTTGAAGCAAATGAAACGGACGTTATTTATCAGACGGCAGCCAAGTTTGCAGAAACAGGCGAGTTCCCGTCAACAACACAGGTAATCCCGCCGCCGCACTGCCTTAAGGTAAGCTACCGCCCCGTTGAGAACGGCAAGGTAGGCGACGAGAACACCACGACATGTATTCTCTGCTTCAGAGACGCTATCGGCGAGCTTTTCACCCAGACGGGCGATCAGACGAGCAGCGAAAACTATCAGAGAACGGTACAGATCTGTCAGCGTGTTGACGGCCTTATGGTGCTCAACGATCCGTTTGCACTCACTTATGTAAGAAAGCAGCTTCCCGAGATCACGGGAACATCGAAGGATATGACGGCTCAGGTCGCTATGTCGGGTACTATTGTAAAGATATTCAGCATTATCGCTGAGAACGCTGCGGTAAAGAAACCTACGGTATGCCTTATGACAAAGAGCGACGAGCTTATCACATACGGCGAGAAGCTCGGCATCAACCCCAACAGCCCCGTTGTTGCTCACAACTACAACGTGAAGTATTTCTCGGGCATCCAGGGCAGAAACTGGGCAAAGGATGTTTACAATCCGCTCAACATGAACACAAAGAGTGTTCTCCAGAAGCTCGATCAGGGCGGAAACTGGATGAGCACTATCGATCAGTTCTTCACCAATGCGGCTCATATCCCTGTTTCTTCGGTAGGCTCCAACGTTAAGATCCTCGATCTTCTTGTTCCCTCCGACGACGGCGGACTGCGCAAGATAAAGAGGATCGTTACGATCAAGCAGTATGACGAGTACAATGCTCTCAAGACAGACGAAGAGCGCCTCGCTTACGCTAAGGAGATCGTTAAATCTCCCGTTCCTGCTGACGACGTTCAGCCGAGATTCCTTGAACTGCCGATCATGGCGTTCCTTATGAAGTTCGACATGATCCCGCCGATGGACGATGAGACATACAACGTTCAGCCCGATGCAAACTACGATATCTGGTTCAAGAATTGTGCAATGCAGTTCAATGAGAAGGAAGGCGCAATAAGCGAAGAAAAACCGGAATACGTGCTCAAGGTAAAGAAGGATAACGTATTTACGAGGTTGTTTGGTGGTGGAGCTAAGAAATGATCGGACAACATTTGATTCTGCGCTGCGCAAAGGGCTGCTATGACAATGCAGCCGTTGCAGGCTTGAAAACTGCGGCGGTATCCGCAAATGTGAGCGGATTTCCGCTGCCCCGGCAGCAGGAACTGAACAAGGTCATCTCCGAGCATGCAGCTTTTCCGGACGCTTCGGTAAGAAGCGGATCGAGTGCCAACAGAGGCGTTCTGCGTCTGTTCGGATACAGAGGCGTTCTTATGGCAATGAGAACGTTCCGTGTTCACGACCTGTGCGATACGGGCGGCAGCGTGTCCTTTACTCACACATATATGATAGCCGACGACACTACGGGCGAAGACAAGAAGTATATTCTGGCTCACCCGGAGAGCCTTGCGAACCTTGCTTCTTTTGACGACTACAAGCAGGTTGCTGCAAGGACAGAGGGCGGCCTTAACAGCGGCAACGCAATAAAAGCAAACGAATCGCTTTCCATGCCCGACAAGGGACTTCCTAAGTTTGACGGCGGTGTTTTTGAACGCTGCGGCTTTGATAGAGAGACATTTGCACAGCTCATAGCTGCTATCTGTCAGCACGTTTCGTCAAACAAGGGCTGGATAGCGCTTATGGCTCCGAATATTACGGAGCATACATGGGACGAAGAGGGCGGAAGCGCCGACGGCGAAATGCTCATAGCGGGCATTATAGCCCTTCTTCCCGATTGTGTAACAAGATTTTTCAGCGCCGTTTCGTTCTGGAACGACAATCCACGCAGCGACGTTATGAAGGACTATACGTTCCGCATACTGTCGGGCAAGTACAGCGAAAACCTTGTCGATAAGGAGATCTCGCTGTTCGATCTGCAAAACGGCGTTATAAATACCGAAGTAAAGGCAGGCGATTTCGGCCGCTATCTCTGGGATATCAAAGACGACCCGGAGGAGATCGAAAAGCTTCATCAGACCTTTACGCTTTCGTTCGGCAAGAACGTTGACAAGATCGCTAAGCTGCCGTCTATCATGGACGCACTTACCGAGCTTCACAAGCATATAAACGGCAAGAAGATCGACGTGCAGTCTCCGCTTGCAGAGTTCCTTGTATCTATCGGTCTTTCGCTTCCGGCTTTCCCTGTTATTTACAAGAGTGTTGCGATGCTCATAAAGGTGATGCAGGATAACAACGAGACATGCTCCGAGCGTCTTGAAAGCGTTATTACGAATTTCCTTAAAAACCCCGACGCAACAAAGCTTAAGGGTGTTTACGAAAATCTTATCGCACTGCTCATGCACAGCATAAGCGTGGGTACTGCTAAGGATAAATCGGTCGCTCTGATCGTTTCACAGCTCGATAACCGTGATATAGACGATTACAGAGATCAGTTCTGCAAATATCTTGAGGAACTCAAGGCGGACGAAAAAGCGAAGCCCTCTGCCGCTATGATGAATCTTGTGATGGATTCACAGGAGATCCCGATGCTTCATTCGCAGAAGGAAGACATCATGGCTGTTATCTCAAAGTGCTATCAGAACGCACTCGATACGCAGGATTACGAGCTTTGCGCCAAGATGACGGCACGTCAGCTCCACAGAGACGAGCCGCCCGAGAATGTTTCGAACATCTGCAAGCGTGTAGTTGAGCTTACAGACTACGTAAGCCCCGAAACATCGAGCGAGATCGTTGCGGCTATCGGTGCTCAGATGGACAAGTTCGAAGAGTATGATGAAGTTATCGTTGACATGGGCAAAGCTATCTTCGGCATGGAAGAAGAATGCGATATCGCAGCTTACCCGGATTTCTTCCCGCTGTTCATGAAGGTGCTCCGTCACGGTATCATATGCGACAGAGATTATATCGACAACGTATGGAACAAGCAGTATATCTTTGTTATAAAGAACACCAACGGCGATGAGTATATATTCCCGGAGCAGTTCGGTTTTGTAGGCGAACCCGAGCAGGAAGGCTACGCCGATGCACTGTATCTTATCGAGCTTGCAAGGCTTGATGCGAATGTGGGATATATCTCCGCATGGGATACGATAGAATACGTTGTGGGCGTGCAGATGCAGTCCGATTCACAGAAGGCGTATGACAATATCCTGACGATACTCGACCACAATCCTCCCGAGCAGAAAGATCAGCTCATGGCTGAGATCATAGGTACGCCGAGGCTTTACGGCTTGTATCTGTCGCTGTTTGAACCCGATTCCGACAAAGCGGATTTCCTCCTGCCGACCATGATGCAGGATATGAACGCTTTCGATCTCATACTTGAGGCAGCCGAAACGGACAACTTTGTTTCAAAGCTTCCGCAGGCTTACGTTCATCTGTGGACAGCTGTATATTCTTCGTTTGCTTCCGATCCATCCATGATCGAGAGCTGCTGGATCGGTATTCTCGATACAGAGGGCAGGATATACGAGAAGCCTTACTGTGCAGAGATCATGGCTAAGTTTGCAGGCTACTTCAAGATCGTATTTGCCGATATCACAAAGATACCGGAGATCAAAGAGGATTACATTGCGATGCTTTACAGAGGCATTGTGGATTACAAGTGGGACGAAGAGCTTCAGCTTGCCGATCAGCAGTGCGATATCATCGAGATGTGCTACTGCATCGACAATGGCACTACGGAATACACAGTTGACTATTTCGTTGACTGCTTTACTCAGATTCAGAAAGCGCCCAGAGGCGTTATACCGCCCGTTGCGCAGAATCTCAGCTACTGCTCAAAGAGAATAAACCGTTACCTCAACAACAGCAGGCGTATAGTAATGGAAGACCGCCCGAATGTTGACAGAGAGAGGATCACGATGATCGGTCTTGCGAGAGTGTACGCTCAGAAGCACGAGGAAACAGATGCGCTGTTCTATCTTAAGGGCATCTGCGAGGGCGACGACCACTGGATCTCGTCTTTGTATATTCTGTTTGCGCTTAAGTACCTGTACATTTTTGAGGACGAGGATTCAAGAATAATACTGAGCTTCCTCGATACGCTCAGAAAGATAATAATCAATTCTTCCGGTGCGGGCAGAAACACTCTGCTTTCGGCAGACTGTCAGGACGCTTACCACAGCTACATTCAGCCTCACCTTTACCAGGAAGAGCAGAAGCCGCTTTATACGGCTGCAAAAGCCACAGGCAACCCTGATCTTACGGCGATGTTCGAGCTGAACGTTGTAAAAGAGAAGCCGAAAGGCAGCGGCGGCTTGCTTGGCAGATTTAAAAGATAACACGATCAAAAGGGACGCTTTCGGGCGCCCCTTTTAGTTTGTTGAAAAAGTAAAGGAATGCACAGCCGAAAGTTTTCGCCAAGCCTTTTTCAAAAGGCTTGCGGGGTGCAGGGGCAGCGCCCCTGCAAAAGTATAAAGTACAGGCAAAGTTGAAAAAATGTAATAAATAAGAGTGCGCAGCGCCGAAATGTAAGCTCCCCATAAAAACATAGCAGGCACGAGGCGAAGCCAATGTGCCGGACGGAAAAGCAGGCAGCCGAAATATACGACTGCCTGCTTTTGCTGTTTACTTTTCTCCGAGCGAGCGCTTACCGATATATCGGTGTTCCGAGCTTTCCGAAGTTTTCGCCTGCGCCTATGCTGTAGCGGAGTACGATAAGTGCGTCGGCAGAGGTTATTTCTCCGTCGCCGTCAACGTCGGCAAGTGCTGCTTTTTCGGGCGTTGTTTCCGATAAGCCTACGCTCATTCGGAGGATCTCCAGAGCGTCACCCGATGTGATATTCTCATCACCGTCAAGGTCACCTAAGCAGCCGTGAGAAAAATATGTTCCGTAGTAGTCGCTGTGGTTTTTGTAGTCGTCAAGTGTGAACCATGCGCCGTAGTACGAAAGACTGCTCAGCTCATTTCTTGAAAAACGTCTCTCGTCGTCACGATTCAGAACAAAGATCCAGCCGTCAAAGTTGTCGGTTACAAGCTCGCTGTCATACTCACAGTCACGCTTCTCATAGCCCTCTGTGTTGATGGTGACTGTCTGATAAGCTGTAAGCTCAGGATACGGATATACGTCCGTATCAATAAAAGCGTTGAATATAACAGTTGTTATTTCGGGAGATACACCTGTTATCTTGAATACGTTCTCACCTATATCGGGCGATTTTTCCATTTTAACGCCGGGCCACGGATCAGTCTCCTCGGGATCCCACCAGAAGCAGCCTATGTCCTCGTTAACTGCGCCCTTGTCTGTCTTGAACCAATCGTCGGGGGCGAGGAAGTAATATGTATAGCCGTCCTTTTGTTCTTCGGGGAAGAGAACGGAGCGTGCAAACTCTTCGCTGTAACGGTCGTCGTAGCCTTCCATCTTTTTATATATTTCGAGAACATCTTTCGCATTCGTGCCGAAAGCTTCTATCGCTGCGCTCACCTTTTCGGGAGTAACGACCGACATGCCGTTTGAATCAAGATGGTTCGAGAAGCCGTAAACAAGGATCGCTACTTCGCCTGCGCCGTCTGCATACGGGTGCACCTGCTTGCCTATAAGCTCGCCGTACCAGTTGAAGTAGAGTCTCGACTTAAGATCGGTGTCCTTGACCTCCGCTTCGGGCATGATGAAGTTGTTGTTGGGGTTTCTGACGATCTTTTCGCCTGTGAGAACTACCGTTTTTCCGAGCGCTTCTTTTGTGAGATTGACGTCGAACGTATCGTGCGCTTCATTGTCGGGGTCGTAAAGCTCAAGATAAACGGCATGACCGTCGGGTATCTCGAACTCGAACGATTCAAACGTGCCGTCGGGCAGCTTTGTGCCTTCAAAAACGCTGCCGTCCTCGGGGAATTCATCCACCCAGCCGTTTTTAGTTGCAAATTTCGTATCGGGCTCTGCCGATTCGTCAACGATTATAAACTGTATCTTTTCGGAGTTCCAGTCGCCGGGGTCGAATTTTATCGTGCCGACATTTTCTTGATTATCGCTTGCATCTTTCGTGACCTTCAAAACAGCCTGAGCTGCGCTTGCAGGCATCACAGCAGAAAACAGAAGCGCCGCTGTACACAGTATGCTTATGAATTTCCATTTTTTCATTGATATCACCTCGGTATAGATTGATATACTAATTATACAACGTATTGCAGTAAAAATCAATAAAATGTCAGAAAAATCAGTGCAAATTCGCTCGTGTTTGCGCTGCGGCGCTGCCTAAAACAGGAGCGAAGCGTTTCAGCGATTTCATCTTCCTATTCCCATACTCCAAATTTCTTTAACGCAAGAATTGCTTCCAATATCACCTTTCAATTATTACAATTTTGAAAATTGTTACTATGTACAGAGAAAAAATCATATTTTTTTCGGAGTTTTTTCATAAAACACTGGATTTTTTTTCCGGCTTCTGTTATAATGTCCTATAGGCTGGGAAATAAGCGGTATCGACTCGTTTTCCTTGCGCAAATTTCAATTTACTTTTAGGAGGTAATTACCATGGCTAAGAAATGGGTGTACCTTTTCTCTGAGGGTAACGCTAACATGCGTGAGCTTCTCGGCGGTAAGGGTGCTAACTTGGCAGAGATGACCAACATCGGTCTTCCCGTTCCGCAGGGCTTTACTATCACAACTGAGGCTTGCACACAGTATTACGAGGACGGCAGAGAGATCAACGACGAGATCCAGGGTCAGATCAATGAATACATCGTTAAGATGGAAGAGATCACAGGCAAGAAGTTCGGTGATAAGGAGAATCCGCTCCTCGTTTCCGTTCGTCAACCCCCGTTGGGCATGGGACTGCTACAGAAGATTTATCCAGATGTACTCCGACGTTGTTATGGAAGTCGGCAAGAAGTACTTTGAAGAGCTCATCGACAAGATGAAGGCTGACAGAGGCGTTACACAGGACGTTGAGCTTACAGCTGACGACCTTAAGGAGCTTGCTAACCAGTTCAAGGCTGAGTACAAGGCTAAGATCGGTGAAGAGTTCCCGGCTGATCCTAAGGAGCAGCTCATGGGCGCTATCAAGGCTGTATTCCGTTCCTGGGACAACCCGAGAGCTAACGTATACCGCCGTGACAACGATATCCCCTATTCCTGGGGTACAGCAGTAAACGTTCAGTCGATGGCATTCGGCAACATGGGCGATGACTGCGGTACAGGCGTTGCTTTCACACGTGACCCTGCTACAGGTAACAAGGGCCTCTTCGGTGAGTTCCTTACAAACGCACAGGGCGAGGACGTTGTTGCAGGCGTTCGTACTCCTATGCACATCACAGAGATGGAGCAGAAGTTCGAAACGGTAAGAGAACTGCACAGGCTGCTCTTAAGATCGCTTGCGACCTCGTTGACGAGGGCATGAGAAGCGAGGAAGAGGCTGTTGCAATGATCGACCCGAGAAACCTCGATACACTTCTCCACCCGCAGTTTGACGCAAAGGCTCTTAAGGCTGCTACTCCTATGGGCAAGGGTCTCGGTGCATCTCCGGGCGCTGCTTGCGGTAAGGTTGTATTCACAGCAGAAGATGCTGAGGCATGGGCTGCAAACGGCGAGAAGGTAATCCTCGTTCGTCTTGAGACATCGCCTGAGGATATCACAGGTATGAAGTCCTCTCAGGGTATCCTCACAGTTCGTGGCGGTATGACATCTCACGCAGCAGTTGTTGCTCGTGGTATGGGTACATGCTGCGTATCAGGCTGCTCCGAGATCGCTATGGACGAAGAGAACAAGAAGTTCACACTCGCAGGCAAGACATTCACAGAGGGCGACTTCATCTCCATCGACGGTTCTACAGGTAACATCTACGACGGCATCATCCCCACAGTTGACGCTCAGATCGCAGGTGAGTTCGGCAGAGTTATGGCTTGGGCTGACAAGTACAGAACTCTTAAGGTCAGAACAAACGCTGATACACCGGCAGACGCTAAGAAGGCAAGAGAGCTTGGCGCAGAGGGTATCGGTCTTTGCCGTACAGAGCACATGTTCTTCGAAGAGGACAGAATCGCTGCATTCCGTGAGATGATCTGCTCCGATACAGTAGAAGAGAGAGAAGTAGCTCTTGAGAAGATCCTCCCCTATCAGCAGGGCGACTTCGAGGCTCTTTATGAGGCTCTTGAAGGCAACCCCGTTACGATCAGATTCCTCGATCCGCCGCTTCACGAGTTCGTTCCCACAACAGAGGAAGAGATCAAGAAGCTCGCAGATACACAGGGCAAGAGCGTTGAAGACATCAAGGCTCTCATCTCCTCGCTCCACGAGTTCAACCCGATGATGGGTCACCGTGGCTGCCGTCTGGCTGTAACATACCCCGAGATCGCAAAGATGCAGACAAAGGCTGTTATCCGTGCGGCTATCGCAGTTTCCAAGAAGCACGCAGACTGGAACATCGTTCCCGAGATCATGATCCCGCTCGTTTGCGAACTCAAGGAGCTCAAGTTCGTTAAGAAGGTAGTTGTTGAGACAGCAGACGCTGAGATCAAGGCTGCAGGCGTAGACCTCAAGTACGAAGTTGGTACAATGATCGAGATTCCGAGAGCTGCTCTTACAGCTGACGAGATCGCTACAGAGGCTGACTTCTTCTGCTTCGGTACAAACGACCTTACTCAGATGACATTCGGCTTCAGCCGTGACGACGCAGGCAAGTTCCTCGGCGCTTACTACGACACAAAGATCTTCGAGAACGATCCGTTCGCAAAGCTCGATCAGACAGGCGTAGGCAAGCTCATGGAGACAGCTATCAAGCTCGGCAAGCCCGTTAATCCGAAGCTCCACATCATGTATCCTGCTCACCGTTCCGTGTGCCGATCGCAAGACTTGCTGCTGCACAGGCTGCAATCAACAATAAGTAATTTACGGCTTTTCCGTAATGTTAAGTACCCGTTGCCTTTCAGGCGGCGGGTACGTTTTTTCACAGTAAGTTCACTTGCATTTGCGACCTGTACTATGATATAATTATTATATAAATCAAATTGAAAAACGATAACATATTTATATAATGATACGGGAAAGGTGTTTTATTATGCGAAAAAAATTGATCCCTGCTTTTATAGCCGTACTTATTGCGGCTTTGACCGTTTTCTCCGCATTCTCTGCAAATGCCGAAACTGCGCTTCGTAAGGGCGACACGGTAAAATACACGTTCACTGTGGGAGAATGCCCGAATGTTGCAGGCATTTCGGTGGAGTCTTATTATGATCCCGAGTATCTTACGCTTTCGGAAGACCCGGAATTTCTTATCAGCGGTCAGGGAATGCTCAATACAAACCTGACAGGCAAGCTTCGCTGGAACACAATGATTTCGGGCGGCAGAGCTTTTTCCGATGAAGATATCCTTGTTGAGACGTTTACCGTCAACAGAGCATGCACACTTGATGACGTTGGTCTTTCTTTTGAGTGCCTTGAAATATTCGACCATGACACAATGCTTCTTTCCGGCGATCTTATTTCCGCTCGTGTGGATATCCTGGAAACAGGTACAGACGAACCCGAAAATGACAGCGAGGAAGAAACGATCGTGACCGATACGGATGATCCCGAAAATACCGAAACCGACAATGCAGGCAATACCGATGTTTCGCAAAAAGATACAGACAGCGGAAATGCTTCCAATACATCAATAAAGCCGATCAATGTAACTTCGACAGATCTTACGGGATCTGATGAGGATATCGATCCTAAGACGGGAAACACCACGAGCAGGAATACCAATTCACGCAAGCCGTCAGCTCCGGCGAATACAAGCTCTGTTCAGTCGCAGAAGAACACATCAAGCAAAACGGAAAGCGCCAGGACGGCAAGCTCCGAGAAGACAAGCTCTGCGGCTTCTTCTCAAAAAACAAGCTCCGCTGTGTCGTCAAAAGCGGCAAGCTCCGTTGCAGCAAGCTCGGCAGCATCTTCAAAATCGGCTGTAAGTGCAACATCTCCGAAGACCTCGACAACGAGCGTATCTTCCGTAAGCACTGCGGGCAGAATAGCTATCTCGCTTATAATTGCAGTTCTGGCGGCAGCCGGCGTTACGGTATTTCTTGTGAAAAAACTTAAGGCATCAGACGAATGATCTTATATGGCAGGCGGCACTTTGTGCTGCTTGCCTTTTTATAAACTTCAAACAGTGAAATAACAGGGGTGATAAAATGAGTATTTTCAAACCACGCCAAAAGCAGCCCGAATACTCCCCGGAGCAATATACGCCGGTTATCCGTGTGAGTATCTGCACAGGCGAAAAAGTCGCCGGCTTTAAGGACAGATCAACGGGTCAGATAAAAGAAATAATGCTCATCCGCTCCGACAGGGACATTCAGGCTTTCAGGGAGAAGTACGATATTAAGGACGAGAAGATAGAAAAGATCTACTAAATTGAAAATGAAAAATTGCGGAACTCACCTGCGGCAAGTTGTTTTGCAGTGATCTGTATTTAAGGAACCACTGAATAAATCACGTCCTGTGGACTGAGCACCCATCTTGCTTGCATCTTTTGGTCAAATTGAACTCAAAAACCTTGAAATACGTCAGG
>CACZYP010000002.1 GCA_902785425.1 uncultured Ruminococcus sp.
CCCGCCTGACGTATTTCAAGGTTTTTGAGTTCAATTTGACCAAAAGATGCAAGCAAGATGGGTGCTCAGCCCGTAGGGCGTGATTTATTCAGTGGTTCCCTAAGTCATATCTCCGAAAAATCAATGATCTTGTCGCAGATAGAAAGCGCCGCAGGGCGGTGAGTGACTATTACGACCGTTTTATCCGTAAGCGCTCTGAGGTTTTCAAGAAGTTGTTTCTCCGTTGCCTCATCAAGCGCACTCGTTGCTTCATCAAGAAGAAGTATAGGGCTGCCGGAAAATATCGCTCTTGCGATAGCTACACGCTGCATCTGCCCCTCCGAAAGACCTGTTCCACGTTCGCCGAGCAGTGTATCTATGCCGTTTTCAAGCTCTCCGATAAACTTATCTGCACATGCGATCTTCAGTGCGGAATGGATCTTTTCTTCATTATCCCTCATATCGGGTGCGGCAAAAGCAACAACATCTCTGATAGTTCCGCTCACAAGATGATTGCCCTGTGGAACGTAAGCAAAAAGACGTCTGAACCCCGAAGTAAGCTCTTTGCGATCACCGTTTTCGTATTTGATGAATCTTTTGCCGCCGTCAAGCTTGTAAATGCTCATCAACAGCTTTAAAACGGTAGATTTGCCGCAGCCGCTGTGGCCTGTAAATGCAACGTAATCGCCTTTTTTGATCGAAACGGAAATATCCTTTAACGTTGCAGGCATGTTTTCTTTTGAAAGATCTTCAAGCGAATCTGTAGTAGGCAGATACGTAAATACTGCATTTATAAGCCCGAATTCTTTGAGCTTGTTGTTATAGATATCGTTTATCTCTTCAAGAGACAAAACATCTTCATTCACATCATTTTCAAATGCTTCGATCTCCATAAGGCGCTCCGCACTTGCTATAACAGAGTAATACTGCGGTAAATATGCGGAGATATTCGCAAACGGAGACTGTATCTGCGCTATAAGCTGTGTTACGGCTGTAAGCGTACCGTAAGAGATAGTTCCTTTGAGTATACCCAGACCGCAGTAGAATATGCCGATAAGATACATTCCGTTCATCGCAGCGCCGAATCCGACATTACAGAAATTCGAGAAATAGTTCCGCTTCATGCGTGCTTTTTTATGATCGCAGAGCTTTTCGTCAAGCTCTGCTTCCGTTTGTGCTTCGGCAGCAAAAGATTTTATCATCATAAGGCTGCCTATGCGTTCTGTAAGAAAGATACGCAGTTTGCCGTCTTTTTCACGAATGTTCTTGTGAAGCCTTTTGAGTATTTTTCTGAAAGCATACGTCATCAATACCACAGCAATGCCGCCCGGCACAAGGATATATGCAAACCATCTGTCGAGCGCAACGATCATTATCAATGCGCTCACAAGCTTCACAACCATGCCGGAAAGCCCGGGGAGTATATCGATATATCCGTTGGCAACTACAACGGTATCGCTTGTAAGCCGGTTGAGCCATTCGCCCGAATGAAGAGCGCTTACGGAGGCGTAATCCTTTTTAAGTATATTATCGGCAAGCCTGCGTTTCAGATTGTTCTCAAATGTAGACCTTATAAGCTCGTTGAGCCATCGAATGGCGGCGGCTATCGTCATCTGAACGATAACAAGACAAATAACGAGCATAACGTTATGCCGGAAAGCGGAAGCGTTTTTGTCGGTGGCGCTGTCAACCACATTTCGCAGCAAAAGCGCATACAAAACGCCCGAACCGCCCAGCGCCGCATGAAGCACCATAAGCAAAAGAATAAAAAGATTCTTTTTGCCCTGCGCCTTATACAGCCATTTCAGTGTGTTTTGATGTTTCATATCATTGACCTTTTTGTTCAAATTTCGTTACTTATTATAAACCATTATGATGTGTATAATTTTCTCTGATAGAAATATGAATGCTTTATTGTCATAATGAGTCGCTTCAACATAATCTGTTAATAGATTCTTTACCTGAATGATATTGCTCATATAAGCGATATGTGGCATAATATCATAAGTAAAAGCGGAGGAACGAACAGTGAAGATCACAAGATACAAATACCCTACGCCTGTTTCGATAGCATTCCTTTCAGACCTTCACAACAGCAGTTTTGAACGTGTGATCGCCGAAACAAGAAAACTCAGACCCGATATCATTGCAGTTACGGGCGACGTGATAAGCGGCCACAAGGTAAGCGCAGACGGAAAGCCGCTCGTGTCGTCACAAGAAAACGTGCTGCCGTTTTTAAGAGGCTGCACCGATATTGCACCGACATTTTTCTCATTCGGAAATCACGAATGGATGTTGAGCGATGTTGATGTAAGGCTAATAAAAAGCACCGGAGTAAAAATACTTGACAATGAATACATAGATTTCCTGGGGATATCTATAGGCGGCTTATCTTCGGCTTTGCGAACGAAATACAGGACGCTTGATATCCATGACCGATACCCCGAAAGCGATGTTAGAAGAAGCCTTGTTCTGAACAGAAACAGCTTCGTTCCTGATACACAATGGCTCGACGAGTTCTCAAAACAGCCCTGTTTTAAGCTGCTGCTGTCGCATCACCCCGAATACTACAGCACTTACATTGCAGATAAAAATATCGATCTTGTATTGTCGGGTCATTGTCACGGCGGACAGATACGGCTGTTCGGAAGAGGTCTTTTCGCACCCGGTCAGGGTATTCTTCCGAAGATAACAAAAGGCGTTTACGATAAAATGATCGTTTCGGCAGGACTTTCAAATACAGCGCAGCCTATCCCCCGTTTGTTTAATCCTACTGAGATCGTTTATATTTCAAAATAAGTACAGCACATACCTGAAAAAGGTATGTGCTGTTAGCTTATCGAACAGAGAAAATAAGAGCGAAGCAACTATTCACAAAACGAACGCATTGAGCATTTCCGTCCGGCACATTAGCTGCGCTTCGTGCCTGCACTATCTGTAACGATAGTTACTTTTTGTGCTTCGCACGCTTATTTAAGTGAACTATTTTTACTTTGTCATAATTTTTTGCTTTTGCAGGGACTCTGTCCCTGCACCCTGCCCGCTTTTTGAAAAAAGCGGGGCAAAAACTGCCGGCAGTTTATTTCGTATTAAGCAAGAACTTTCCGTCTTCTTCCGTAAGCTCGATAGCCTCAAATGCGCCTTCACCTGCTTCAACTATCTTATCGGTGATGGCGTCTTCAACCTCTTTGCGAATGCAGTTTCTGAGATCTCTTGCGCCGCTCTTGCCGCCTGCCGATTTTTCCGCAAGCAGAGCCGCAGCTTCATCACTGTACGTAAAGTCTATACCCTTTTCTTTGAGAGATACTACATACTCGTTGAGCAGAAGCTTTGCAATGTCTTTATAGTTCTCCTTCGTGAGCGCATTGAAGCAGATGATCTCGTCAACTCTTGCAATAAACTCGGGGCGAAGGAAATCGGACAATGCTTTCATTGTCTTTTCACGGCTGAGATCGTTCTCGCTCTTGTTAAAGCCTACGATACCGTTCTTTATCTCGCTGCCTGCATTGCTCGTCATGATGATAACTGTGTTCTCAAAATTGACAACTCTGCCGTGAGCGTCGGTAAGTCTGCCCTCGTCGAGTATCTGCAAAAGGATATTCAGAACATCGGGGTGAGCCTTTTCTATCTCGTCAAATAGAAGAACGGAATACGGTCTTCTGCGGACTTTTTCCGTTACCTGTCCTGCCTCGTCGTAACCTACATATCCCGGAGGCGAACCGATTATCTTGGAAACGGAGTGCTTCTCCATAAACTCAGACATATCAAGTCTTATAAGCGTTTCGGGAGAATCGAACAATTCTGCCGACATCACCTTTACAAGCTCTGTTTTACCCACACCTGTAGGACCTGCAAAAATAAACGATGCAGGGTGTCTTCTGGGGCTTATCTGTACTCTGCTGCGCTTGATCGCAGCTGCCAGAGCTTCAACAGCCTTATCCTGACCGATGATCTTATCCTTGAGCTTTTCGTCAAGATCTGCAAGTCTTTTTAATTCGTTTTCCTGAATTTTAGCGGCAGGAATACCTGTCCACACCTCAACGACACGAGCTATATCATTGATCGTAACGGTCGCTGTAAGCTCGTCTTCGTTATAAACAGAGAGCTGCTTTCTAACCTTTGCAAGGTCTGTTCTTACAAGCGACACCTTTGCGTAATCTATCTCGTCCGCAGCCAGAAGATCTGCTTCCTTTGTTTCAAGCTCTGCAAGCGAATCTTTCAGGCGAAGATACTCGTTAAGGTCTTTGTTTTTGAGCGATGCATTAACGCATGCCTCATCAAGCAGGTCGATAGCCTTATCGGGGAGATATCTGTCTGTGATATATCTTTCGGAAACGACTACTGCACGGCGGATAACTTCATCGGGAACGGTGACATTATGGTATTTCTCATAATACTCCTTGATGCCGCAAAGCACATTCACCGTATCATCGATAGACGGTTCGTTTACAGTAACGGGCTGGAATCTTCTTTCGAGAGCTGAATCCTTTTCGATATACTTTCTGTACTCATTGAAAGTAGTTGCGCCTATGACCTGTATCTCTCCTCTTGAAAGCGCAGGCTTCAGGATATTTGCAGCGTTCATCGTACCTTCGGAGTCGCCTGTTCCGACAAGATTATGCACCTCGTCAATGAAAAGGATTACGTTTCCATGTTCCTTTATTTCGGACATAAGACCCTTTACACGAGCCTCAAACTGACCTCTGAACTGCGTGCCTGCAACAAGAGATGTAAGATCGAGCAGATAAAGCTGCTTATCCTTGAGCTTGTAAGGGATATTGCCCGAAACAATTCGCTGAGCAAGACCCTCCGCTATAGCCGTCTTACCGACGCCGGGTTCACCTATAAGACAAGGGTTATTCTTTGTTCTTCTTGAAAGGATCTGGATAACTCTCGCTATCTCGTTATCTCTTCCGACTATAAGATCAAGCTTATTGTTCTCTGCTTTTTCAGTAAGGTTTTCGCAGTAAAGATTCAGGTGCTTGAATTTCTTTTTGTTGATCTTCTGCTTCTTTTTATTGTCCGATGTATCGGCTGTTTCCTTTTTCTCACTGCTTTTTTCTCTGCCGAAAGCAAAGTTCTTGAACGGAAACGCAGGCGCACCGTGTGAGAAATCGTCGTCGTTGTCGTCATCATCGTCCTCGGCAGGCTCAAATTCGTCATCATCGGCAAAAAGACCGCCGTTGCCCATGAAATTGCCGCCGAGAGCGTCCAGGAAGTTGCCGTCGCCTTCGGTAAGGCTTTCGAGCTGATCGTACATATTGTCGATCTGATCGTCGGTAATTCCCATTTTTTCAAGAATATTGTTTATAGGCTTAAGACCCAGCTCCTTTGCGCAGCTGAGGCAGTAGCCGTGAGTTTCGCTGCTGTCGTTGCCGGAAGAGACAAAGACAACGGCTTTATGTTTTTTGCATCTGTCACATAGTGTTGATTTCATTGATTTTCTCCTTCCATACCGTGTCAACACACATTATACTAAAACTTATATACGAATAAGTGAATAAAATCTGAATTTTATTTTACCCGACCATCTCTGTATTGGGAGAATCGGTCACAGCGTCAACAAGACCTGTCAATATCGGGCTGTTGTACACGCCTTTGAATATGGTGCTGTTTGAGATAGCTTCATCCGATATGAATTCGGGTACTTTCTTCATGTGCGGAGTAGCTATTCTTAAAACAAACGCCGCAAGAAGAACTATGATAAATGCTTCCGCTATCGCTATAGCACCGCCGAGGATACCGTCAAAGAAGTTCAGTGCGGAATCCTCCATAGAGCTGAATATCATTGCACATACGACCTTTACAACGATCATAAAAACTGCAAACAGTATGATCGTAACGAAGATCGATATAAACGAAATAACGATCGGAGCGATCACCCTTTCCAAAGCTGCTGCGCCGCTTTGCGAGGCTGACGACAGATCTGCGTTCGTAACATGGAAATGCGGCATCGAGTTTTGTATAAACTTCGGAAGCGATTCAAGGAAGCTGTCGAGAAAGCTTTTTCCCTCCTGCTGTGCAAGCTTCATTGCAGAATTTGCTTTTCCTATGATGCTGCTTTTGAATCCGCCGTTGTATATCGCTTCGGCAATGGGCTTTGAAAGCACCGAAGACATAAGCGAGGCAAGAAGTGTGCCCACAACGGAAATAACAGTTTTCAGAACGCCTTTTTTGTAGCCCATAACCGCAAAAAACACAACGATTATAACTACGATAATATCAAGCAAATAATCCATAATACCATTCCCTTTCTTTTATCCATACTTTAAAAGATCAATACTCTAAAGACTTGCCTTTGTGATCTCCGAAACACCGAGTATATACGCTGTTTTGCTGTTTGCCATTAAGATACTTCTTGAGTCGGTCCCCATTTCACGTTCCGAAAGAAGATCGCCGTACAGGCTGAAAACGCTGAGCTTGCCGTAGGAAAGCACAGCAGTTCTGTCCGAAAGCGCTGCAATACCCGTAACTTTCAGGTCTGTTGAATTTGTTGATGTTTCATTGCCGCTTTCATCGAGATCAACGATATAGCAGCTGCGGCCGTCGTCCGATCTTGAAAGTGAAAGCGAGATACCGTTTCCGTAGCATATATCAAACGCTGTCAGGATACTGCTTGAATAGCTGTAGGGTGTTTCACGGCTGCCGTCGCTTTTCACAACGGAGGTCAGCATATCTGTAACAACAGCGAAGCTGTCGTCTGTATACGCTCTTACCTGATAAATTATCTGATCATCATAGGAAAGGATCTTGATCGGATCCTTTTTCGTTATATCGAGCAGATACACCTTGCTCACCATTCTGCCCCGGTCTGAATTTATCGTTCCGACAGCTGCCATCTGTCCGTTTCTGCTGAGCGAAACGGAAACAGCGTAAGAATCGCTGAACGAATATGAATAGATAAACTTATTGTTTCTGTCATAGACAGATAAAGACGACATATAGCCTGTCTGATCGGAAAGAATACAGTACGTACCCGAATCGTTTATATCGCAGTCTGTTATGGAGTTTCCCTGAACACCCTCATGTATCCTGTGTTTATCATGGATTATCCTGTAGCTGCCCGTGCCTTCGCCGAATGCAATTACATACTCTCCCGAAGCACGTATCATCGGGTCTGTAAAGCTGTGCTTTTCCGAATACACCTTCTCGCAGTCGTTATTGAGCTGTATTATCGAGGTGTCGCTTATATATATAAGCCCTGAATCTATCTTGCAGAAATTCTTTTCATAAACGGAAGAGCCTGCTATCACGGCAGAAGCGCCCTCTTTACCGGAATTTTCGGAAAGCGACGCCGGGGATATCTTATCCCAGTTAAAAACAACAGCAGCACACACCGTAAGAATAACAAGAAGGATAACAGCGGCGCCTGCAGGCGAGCTTAAACCGAACGGAAGACTGCTTTGACGCCGCTTTCGGCTGCGCTCGATACGTTTTCGCCTTTTTTCGGCTTCAATGTCGTTTTCTTCATTATCGACAGTGTTATCGATCAATTCAAGATCCGCCATTATTATCCTCCTTTCCGATCAATATATGACCTTATTAAGATACAATCCGCACGCAGGCGCTGTAGGTCCTGCAAAGCTTCTGTCTTTTTTCTCGATTATAGACGGGATATCGTCGGGCATTATCTTTCTCTGAGCTACTCTCAGAAGCGTGCCCGTCATTATCCTTACCATATTGTAAAGGAAACCGTCTGCTTCAACGGTAAACGTCACAATATCGCCGCTTCGCTCTACCTTTGACAAATAAACCGTTCTTCTCATATCTCCTATACGCCTGTTATCAAGCGTACAGAACGATGTGAAATCGTGCGTTCCGAGATAATGCGCCGCCGCTTTGTTTAAAAGCTCTTCGTCCATATCCCGGTATCTGTAATGAAGCGCATAACCATTCATAAACGGGTCACGCACTTCGTTGTTCCATATTTTGTAGATATATTGCTTACGCTTGCAGTCGTAGCGTGGATGGAATTCAAGCGGCATATCCTCACAGTCAAGTACAGCCATATCGAGCGGCAGATGATTGTTCAGCGCCGCTTTGAGCCGTGCGCAAGGGATAGGATGATCGGTTTTAAGACCGATACAGTACATATTTGCATGAACTCCCGTATCTGTCCGGCTGCAGCCCTTTACATCGATATCGTCGCCGATTATTTTTGCAAGAGCATTCTGAAACGTTTCCTGTACGCTTACGGCGTTTTTTTGTACCTGCCAGCCGTGATAATTGCTGCCGTCGTACTTTATCGTTATTTTTACATTCCTGTTCTTACTGTCACAGGAAGAACTATGCTGCATACTATCACTCCCGTAAATACTGCTGAACACACTGCGAGCGCAATGTAGTCACGCTTTGAAAGCTTTAACACCTTCATTCGTGTTCTGCCCTCACCGCCGTGGTAGCAGCGGCTTTCCATAGCCATTGCAAGCTCAAAGGCACGTCTGAAAGCAGACACAAACAGCGGTATGAGTATCGGCACGAGCGACTTTATCCGTGCTATAAAGTTACCGCTTTCAAGGTCAGCGCCTCTTGCTTTTTGTGCGCTCATGATCTTGTCGGTCTCTTCAAGAAGAGTAGGTATAAATCTGAGCGCTATCGTCATCATCATTGCTATCTCATGCACCTGCACATGAAGCTTTGATAACGGCTTCATCAGGCGTTCGAGAGCGTCTGTAAGGTCTGTGGGCGATGTGGTGTACGTCAGAACAGAACTTATAAGTACCAGCGCTGTGATCCTGATTGCAATGAACAGCGCCGTATTGATGCCTGCCTGCGTTATTTTCAGAAATCTCCACTCCCACAGCGGCTCGCCCGTTCCGTAAAACAGATTGAGTCCCGATGTGATGATCACGATCATTATGATCGCTTCAATGCTTTTAAAATAAAGTCTCGGCGAAACGCCCGAAATGCAAAGCACAAAAAATACAGCCGCCGCCATTATCCCGAGCGACACGAAATTTCTCGATGCAAAAATGAAAACAATGAAGAGCACAAGCAGGATCACTTTCATTCTCGGATCCATCTTATGCAAAACAGATTTTCCCGGTATATACTGACCGAGAGTGATCTCTTTCATCATGCGCCTGCACCTCCTTCGGGAGCCTTAAGCAGAATGTCCGAGGTGCTTTTGCGGAGCTTCATGATCTCCATAACAGCTTGTTCGACCGAATAAATATCTGTCGGAACATCAAAGCCGCTCTTTGCAAGTCCGATCATGATCTTTGTTATCTGCGGTATCTGCAAACCGATCTTTTCTATTTCTTCGCCTTTTGAAAAGATTGCTTTCGGCGTATCGAATGCGTACATATCGCCCTTGTTCATAACAAGAATCTTGTCTGCGACCTTGGAAATATCTTCCATACTGTGCGAAACCAGCAGAACGGTATTCCCCTTCGCCTTATGGTACGTTGCGATCTGAGTCATGAGCACATCACGCCCCTTAGGATCAAGGCCTGCCGCAGGCTCATCAAGGATCAGTATTTCGGGATCCATTGCGATAACGCCCGCTATAGCTGCACGCCTTTTTTCGCCGCCCGAAAGCTCAAACGGCGACTTTTTCAAAAGTTCGGGTTTAAGATCAACGAAAGCAGCAGCGTCCTTTACACGTTTTGCTACCTCTTCCGCACCGAGCTTCATATTCTGAGGGCCGAAAGCGATATCCTTTTCGACAGTCTCTTCAAAAAGCTGATACTCCGGGTACTGGAACACCATTCCGACTTTAAAGCGAACGTTTCTGATCTTTTTCGGCTCGCTCCATATATCCTTGCCTTCAAGCAGCACCTGACCGCCCGACGGTTTTATAAGACCGTTGAGCATCTGTATAAAGGTCGATTTACCGGAACCCGTGTGACCGATAATACCGATAAATTCGCCTTTTTCTATTGAAAGCGAGATATTCCTGACCGCTTTTTTCTCAAAAGCAGTCTTCTCGCCGTATGTAAACGACAGATCTTTAACTTCAAGTAAAGCCATCGAATTTCTCCTAAATCAGTTTTTCTCCAAAGCTTTTACCAATGCTTCAACACATTCATCGGCATTGAGCGGAGTGTTTTCTATCTTCATTCCCGAAGACGAAAGTCTGTAAGCAAGCTCCGTTGCCTGCGGTACATCAAGACTGTGCGTTTTCAGAAACTCTACGTCCGAAAAAACAGTCTTGGGCGTGCCGTCCTTTATTATCTTGCCCTGATCGAGCAGGATAACTCTGTCGGCAAGCACAGCTTCGTCCATGTAATGCGTTATGAGTATGATCGTTATCTTTTTTGTGCGGTTGAGGCGTATGATAGTGTCCATTACCTCTTTGCGCCCCTGAGGGTCAAGCATCGCCGTAGGCTCGTCGAGCACGATGCACTCCGGTTCCATAGCTATAATGCCTGCAATGGCAACACGCTGCTTCTGACCGCCCGAAAGCTTGTAAGGAGCGTGATGACGGTATTCGTACATGTCAACCGCTTTAAGTGCGCTGTCAACACGGCGGCGGATCTCTTCGGGCTTGATTCCGAGATTTTCGGGACCAAATGCCACATCTTCTTCAACGATGCTTGCAACGAGCTGATTGTCGGGGTTCTGCAAAACGAGTCCTACACTTTTTCGGACGTCAAGGATCGTATCTTCCCATTTAGTATCGCACCCGTTTACGCTGACACTGCCGCTCTCAGGCTCTAAAATACCGTTGAACATTTTTGCAAGCGTAGACTTGCCCGAACCGTTATGACCGAGCAAGGCTATAAACTCACCGTTTTTTACCGAAAAGGAAACATCTTTCAGTACCTTTTTCGTCTCTTCACCGTTTTCAGCCGCATCGTAGCCGAAAACTACATTTTTTACTTCTATAAAATTCACTTTTGATCACTCTTTACAGGTGAATATTTCATTATACCGATAAAACAACGATTACTTTTCCCATATTGCGGTGGAACCGCAGGGCAGTACAAGACCCGTCTTTGTTGCACGAAGTCCTATCTCGTCAGCAGAAACGCTTCCGCCGTGATCCTTTGCAAGCGTTACTCCGAGGAGATACTGCATTACCGACGGAGAAAGTCCCGTTGTATACGAATTGAGTATAAAGAACTTGGCGTCGTCGCTCAACAGCTGAGAGCAAAGTTCCACAAGCGGGAAAAGCTGTTCTTCAAGCTTCCATATCTCGCCGTTGGGGCCTCTGCCGTAAGACGGAGGATCCATGATAATACCGTCGTACTTGTTTCCTCTGCGTATCTCTCTTTTTACGAATTTAACGCAGTCATCAACTATCCAGCGCACGGGTCTGTCATTAAGCCCCGAAAGCTCTGCGTTTTCTTTCGCCCACTGAACCATACCCTTTGACGCATCAACGTGGCACACCTTTGCGCCTGCACAAAGGCATGCAAGCGTAGCGCCGCCTGTATAAGCAAACAGGTTCAGCACATTGAGCTGTCGATCGGCTTTTTTGATCTTATCCATCGCAAATTCCCAGTTTATAGCCTGCTCGGGAAAGATCCCCGTGTGCTTGAATCCCATCGGCTTTACGCCGAAAACTATGTCTTTGTATTTTACCTTCCACATCTGCGGAAGCTTTCTGTAAACAGTCCAGCTGCCGCCGCCTGTTTTCGAGCGCACGTAACGAGCGTCCGCTTTGTGCCAGCGGTGCGAAAGCTTTTCTGTCGCCCATATGATCTGAGGGTCGGGTCTTATAAGCAGCTTGTCGCCCCAACGCTCCAGACGTTCGCCTTCCGTTGTTTCGATAAGCTCATACTCTTCCCAAATAGCTTCTCTCATATTTATCCCGTCCTTAACCGAGTCTTACTTTGATAAGATCTGCGATAGCGTTTGCGTGCTTCGTGATCTCGTCGATATCCTCGCCTTCAAGCATTACTCTGATGAGCGGCTCGGTACCGGAAGCTCTTACAAGAACTCTTCCTCTGCCCGACATGTCGCTCTCAACGTTTGAAATGAACGAAAGAAGCTCTTCGTCTGTCTTGTATTCTGCTTTCTTTGCGTTTGAAACCTTTACATTGATAAGCACCTGAGGATATCTTTTCATTACTGAAGCAAGCTCCGAAATGCTTGTCTTGCTTTCGCTTGCGATGTTCAGAAGCTGAACTGCCGTAAGCTGGCCGTCGCCCGTCGTGCCGTACTCAAGGAAAATAACGTGACCTGACTGCTCGCCGCCGATGCAGTAATCATTTTGCAGCATATTCTCAAGAACGTATCTGTCGCCTACTGCCGTAGCTACGAAAGTGATATCGTTCTGTTCGCAGAACTTATTAAAGCCCATATTTGTCATAACAGTACCTACAGCGGCATTGTTTTTGAGCTTGCCCTTTTCTTTAAGGCTCTTTGCACAGATAGCGATAAGGAAGTCGCCGTCTACAAGCTCGCCGTTTTCATCAACAGCGAGGCAGCGGTCTGCGTCGCCGTCAAATGCAACGCCGCCGTCGAGCTTATGTTCTTTTACATATTCCTGAAGCAGTTCAATGTGAGTTGAACCGCATTTTTCGTTGATGTTTACACCGTCCGGCTCGTAATTCATGAGTGTGAAATCTGCGCCGAGCTTTTCAAAGAGCTTCTTTGCAGTAGCGCTTGACGAGCCGTTTGAGCAGTCTACGGCAATTTTCATGCCGGAGAGGTCGCCTTCAATGCTCGAAGCGATATGATCCACATATTCGTCGATAGCTTCGGGAAGCAGCGAAACTGCGCCGAGACCATCGCCCGTAGGTGTGGGATAAGGCTCTGCATTATCAAGAACGATAGCTTCGATCTCTTCTTCAAGCGCATCGGGGAGCTTATAGCCTTCTGCGTTGAAGATCTTGATGCCGTTGAACTCGAACGGGTTGTGCGATGCAGAGATCATGATGCCTGCATCTGCTTTATGCTTTCTGACAAGAAAAGCAACGGCAGGAGTCGGGATAGTTCCGAGATGAACAACGTTAGCGCCTACCGAGCAAAGACCTGCCGTAAGAGCACCCTCAAGCATATCGGAGGAAAGTCTTGTATCCTTACCGATAAAAACGGTAGGCTTCTTGTTTTTTTCGTCCTTTATAAGAACCATAGCCGCAGCTTTGCCTATACTCATTGCAAGCTCGCAGGTAAGTTCGCTGTTGGCAACTCCACGAGCTCCGTCTGTTCCAAATAATCTGCCCATACTGTTTTCTCCTTAATCTATTGTTATATTAATTTGTCAATCGTTATCAATAAGCGAATACTGTGCAGGTGCCGCACCTTTCGGGAACTGCATGCCGAGATGTTCGCATGCCGCAAACGTCACACAGCGTCCTCTCGGTGTTCTGCTCAAAAAGCCTATCTGCATAAGATACGGCTCGTAAACGTCCTCGATAGTCACAGCTTCCTCACCTATAGCGGCGGCAAGCGTTTCAAGACCTACGGGGCCGCCGTTGTAAAACTTTATTATAGCTTCAAGCATTCGCCTGTCGTTGGCGTCAAGCCCAAGCTCGTCTATTTCAAGCCTGTCAAGTGCGTTGCGTGCAATATCGCACGTAACGACACCGTCGCCCATCACCTGAGCAAAATCACGCACACGGCGAAGGATCCTGTTAGCAATTCTCGGAGTACCTCTCGAACGAGAAGCGATTTCAAGCGCACCGTCGTTGTCGATCGGTATGTTGAGTATGCCTGCGCTTCGCTTTACTATCATAGCAAGCTCTTCGGGCGTGTACAGTTCAAGTCTCAGAACGACGCCGAAACGGTCACGCAACGGCGCTGTGAGCTGTCCTGCTCTTGTTGTAGCTCCGACAAGAGTGAATTTCGGCAGCGGCAGATGATAAGAAGCCGCCATCTGACCTTTGCCTGTGATTATATCTATCGCAAAGTCCTCCATAGAAGGATACAGAACTTCTTCGACCGATCGTGAGATACGGTGTATCTCGTCAATAAAAAGAACGTCTCCGGTGCTGAGATTAGTAAGCAGCGCCGCAAGATCGCCGGGCTTCTCTATCGCAGGGCCCGATGTTATACGAATGTTTACGTTAAGCTCATTTGCTATTATCTGTGAAAGAGTTGTCTTACCAAGTCCCGGAGGGCCGTACAGCAAAACATGATCGAGTATCTCGCCTCTTTTTTTAGCCGCTTCTATAAAGATCTTAAGGTTTTCCTTGACCTTTTCCTGCCCGATATATTCATCGAGAGTTTTCGGTCTCAGCGGATTATCCGAACCGGACACATCTTCGGGGATCTCTTCGGCTGAAACGATCCTGTCCTCAAAATCCATTTCGTCCATAAATTAAGCCCCCTTATCCTTACCGAGTTCCAGAAGTGTAAGATGGATAAGCTCTTCAACTTTCAGCGAGCTGTCAAATTTAGAGATGATCGGCATGATGTCGCCGCTGTCGTAACCGAGCACTGCAAGAGCGTCCATAGCATTTTTGACGTTTCCGAGCGCAGCCGCAGCGGCATTTCCTGTCGGCAGCTTTACACCAGAAGAACCTGTGCCGAGCTTTTTTACTTTATCCTTGAGTTCAAGAACGATCCTCTGAGCAAGCTTGTTGCCGACGCCCGACGCTTTTGTGAGCGACTTCGGATCGTCCGAAGCTATGCAAACAGCCACCTGCTCCGATGTAAACTCGGAAAGAATAGCCATGCCTACCTTTGCGCCCACGCCGCTTACGCTTGTGAGCATCTTGAAGCATTCTCTCTCTTCCTGTGTTGAAAAGCCGAATAATTCTATATCGTCCTCACGCACAGCCATGTGAGTGTATATCGTTGTTTCCTTGCCTATATCCGGCAGATCACGTATCGTCATCAGCGAGGTGCTGCATTTATATCCGACTCCGCCGACGTCGATAACGACAAATGACGGTGTGCGGTGTATCAATGTTCCTTTGAGACTGTATATCATGTTCGTACACCTCTGTTGTGAAGAAATTCTCTGAGAGCAGAGCCGTTTGCCTGCGTATGACAGATAGCTATCGCCAGAGCGTCGGCGGTATCATCAAGGCGGGGCATTTTTTCAAGCTTCAAAAGCCGTTTCGTCATGTCCATCACCTGAGCTTTCTTTGCCTGCCCGTAACCCGTAACGGCAGTTTTGACCTGAAGCGGAGTATATTCAAATATCGGCAGACCTTTGAGCTGTGCCGAAAGCAGAATAACACCTCTCGCCTGCGCAACGTCTATCGCCGTTTTCTGGTTATTCTGAAAGTAAAGCTTCTCGATAGCCATTACATCGGGCTTGCATCTGTCGATAACTCCGTTCATCTCGTTGAAGATATGCTCAAGACGAACGTTAAACGGAACGCCTGCTTTCGTTTCGATAGCACCGTAGCCCGTTACATGGTACTTGTTGCCGTAAAACTCCACACCGCCGTAACCAACGATAGCATACCCGGGGTCAATTCCCAAAACGACCATCTCAGCACTCCCCTCTTCAAGCCGGTAAAATCACGCATTTATAATATTATAGCACATAACGGCAGAACAGGCAATAATTTTTTTCGTATTTTCCGCCCTTTTTGAACGAGCGAACCCTTTTCCGCCGAAGCATTTTTCAGAAAAAACAGAGTTGACAAAATCGTTTTTTTACCCAACATGGATAAGCGTTCGTGTATTATACAACGAGTGATCATCAAATCCAAGACGAAAAACATCGAACGATAACCCAATCGACACAATAATAACACATTCGTCATTTTTTCAGATTTTTTATTACAAAATGGTAAAATTCATATTGACAAATGTCAACAGATATGTTACTATATGCTTATAAATATGAAGGTCGTTCAAGACTACGTGATTTTTCAGAGAGGAGTAATAAAAATGGACACTAAAGCTATGTACAAGCTTACATACGGTCTGTTCGTTCTGACCGTTAAGGACGGAGAAAAAGATAACGGTTGTATCATCAATACTGCAGGACAGGTAACAACAGAACCCAACAGGATCACATTCGCTGTAAACAAGGCGAACTATACTCATGACATGCTTTTGAAAGACAGAAAGTTCAATCTTTCCGTTCTGAGTGAGTCGGCGGATTTTGAAGTTTTCAAGCGCTTCGGATTTGCTTCCGGTAAAAATACCGATAAGTTTTTAGGTCTGTTTGACTGCAAGAGATCATTAAACGGTCTTTACTATCTTACAAAGGGAGCGAACGCTTATATTTCCGGATACGTTCAGCGTTCTATAGACCTTGATACACACACTCTTTTCATTGCAGACGTTACGAATATGGAAACGCTTTCAGATATTCCCTCTGCAACTTATACATACTACCAGCAGCACATCAAACCGAAGCCTCAGACAGCTTCCACAACAGATGTTATATGGAGATGTTCCGTTTGCAGCTGGGAATACAACGAAACAAAGGGCGACCCCGAACATGGGATCGCACCCGGAACAAAATGGGAAGATATTCCCGACGATTTCATCTGCCCCATTTGCAAACACCCGAAAAGTGATTTCGAGCGTGTTTCGTAAATATATTTAACATCTAACAAGGAGGAAACAACAATGCAGAAGTATGAATGTACACCTTGCGGCTGGGTATATGATCCCGAGATCGGCGATCCCGACGGCGGCATCGCTCCTGGCACAGCATTTGAAGATATTCCGGACGATTGGGTATGTCCCATCTGCGGCGCTTCAAAGGAAGATTTTCAGCCGGCATAACAAATCAATATGACTGATCGGAAGATCAAAACATTTAGCCCCGAAGCAGCGCTTCGGGGCTTGTTCTATTATAAGATTCGTACAATACAGTATTTATGATTATTTCCACTCATCAACATTACTGCCGGTCTCATATGAAACGGCAGTGATATGAGGGTATTCATCGTAACTCTTGTTATGCTTTTTAGCCCATGCACTTCCGGGAACATAAAGAATACACTCAAATTCACTTGTCCAAACACGTTTCTTTATTTTGCCCAGTTTCACCTTATTGTAATACTCTTCACCGTTTACTAAGGCTACGCACCTTGAATATAGAAAAGTATCATCTGAATGGTCATAATACTTACATGCTGTTTTAAAATTATTTTTAGTGTCAAGAGCATAAAGCAACTCGGACATTATATCATCAAATGAGAATATCTCATCATCTGACTGCTGCGATAAATATTCTATTAATGGTTTCAAAACATCATCGTCATTCCCCTGTTTATCCCAGTCGCAAATATCCATAATGCTTGAAAAAAACTGCTCAGTAGTCATTGTATACTCCTTTAAATCTCGATCTATCATAATAATCATTATAAACCACGCTATAAAGCTTTCAAATCAGCGCTAAGCTTTACATCCAGGAATGCTATGCCTTGAATATCTCATTATAAATAAGCTCTACCGCATCGTAAGAAATATTACACCCAAGCGAATAAACCGGTATATGCGAAAGCTTGCCGACGAGAGGCATCGTTTTTGTCATACCCTCTATCGATGAAACACGGTACGTCTGGCTCAGAAGCGTCGGATAAGCTTCGTTTGCGGAAAGGCGCCTGACCGTGTTTTCTTTTGCCTGATAGAGTATAACAACGGCTTTTACGGGAGCGCTCGTGTTTGTCTGCAAATTGTCCTTGCCGCCGTAAGGCGTACCGTAAACAGTGATATCGTCAGCGATCTTCAGAAGCGGCTTGTCATCGTTCACCATAGTTACACGATCGCCGAAGTGCTCACGCCACAGCCTTGCATGCGTAGATTTGCCCGTTCCGCTCGGAGCGGTGAAAAGAACTGCCTGACCGTCTATAGAAAGCGCAGAGCTGTGGAAAAGTATCAGATCGTTATCAAGAAGCTTTTCGCAGATCTTTCTGTAAATGGCAAGAGTTTCGAGATACGCACTGCTCCAATCAAGATCATCGGTGTTTTCGGCAGCTATCTCCTCATCGGATACGCAGACAGTAAAGTCTGACGGCTTGTCGGTAATATAGCCGCTGAAATAATCACGTATGTAGTCATATTTATTGTCGATAGTTATAACATGTTCTGCTATTTCGGCGTTGAACATTATAATTCCCCTCACTGTTCTTTCCTATGTTGAATATTATAACATTATAGCACGTTTTTTTCAATAGTGCGTCGATGAATGGAGTAATGTTTTTGTGCAGACAATAAAAAGGCATGAAACTATGATATAGTCCATGCCTCTTTTTGCAATCGTTTTTATATTCTCTTTTTACGATGCGGCTCAGAAGTAGTATTCTTCTTCGTCGTCTTCCTCGTCGTCATCGCTGTAGTCCGGATCACTGTCTGCGTCTTCGTCTTCATCACCTGCGATGTCAGATGCAGAGATCTGTGCGGAAGGATCTTCTTCAATTTCGGAAACGCTCTCGGTCTCGCTCTTTGTATCCTGTACCTGAGCGTCCTCTGTCGTTACTTCCTCATTTTCTGTCTTATCTTCATCAACGATCTCCTCAGCTGCGTCGGAGCCTGAAAGCGTCGGATAATCGAACGACTTCGATGCTGTCTGGCTTGCAAGATCGTACTGTGTAAGGTTCCAGTACTTGATAACGTCACAGATAAGATCAACATATCCGGGATCGGTAGCATAGCCGCCGTTTCTGATGATCTGAGCTGCTTTTCTGTAATCTGTGCAGCCTACGATACCTTCATAGCGCTTCTTTGAACCGTCGGTCGATGTGATAAGAATTCTTGAATGGTCTGCGATGCTGTCTTCCATACATGCGTATTTTCTGAAGCTTGCATTCTCGTAGTAAACATTCCCGTATTTGTCATACTCCTTTGTAGAAATGACATATACCGAAATACCGTCCCAGGGACAGTCAACACGAGGAGTTGCTTCTGCCTTACCCTTTATACCAAAGCAGTTGTTCGCCTCAAGAGAAAGTCTCGACTGACCGTAACCCGATTCAATAATGAACTGAGCGCACGATACAGAAGCAAGAATGCCTGTCTTTCTCTGATCCTCCGTAAAGAGCGGTCCTACCTTTCTTACTACTTCGGCAGAACTCCAGCCCTCCATTTCGGAAACCTGCGTAAAGGTCTGAGGAGAAGAGTAATTATTAGACACTTCCGGCTCTTTTTCAACGGGTGTTGAAACGTTACTGAAATTACGCTCGCCAAGATCTACGCTTTCACGAAGAATAAGAAGAGCGTCGGTTGCATCTACAACGCCGTCTATGTTGTAATCCGCAATTTCAAACATCGACGAATTAAGAAGTTCGGGAGCTAAAGAAGCATGGAGCGTCAGAAGCGCATCACCTGAATCAATGACACCGTCACTGTTCATATCGCCTTTTAATACACCGTCAGCGTGCGCTGCAACTACTGCGGATGATACACTCGCTGCTGCAAGCAGCAAAGCTGCGGTCTTTTTTAAATGATTCATTGTAAAAACCCTTTCTTTATGTACTTTCATTGTTTCGTTTTGTACCCCAAAAAACAATAACATAGAGAATACGGGAATATAGATCACCACACATAATCCACCCGGGAACTACGAGCCTATCCTAACATGCTTTTATGAATATTTTATTACGATGCGCTTAATAAAGTTAAAACTTTCATTAATTGGCGGTAAATTTGCCAATCAAAGTGTCATTTTCGACTGAAATAAGCTCTGTTTTCCCAATAACGCCGTTAAATTCACCGTCACATTTTACTTTGACAGGCGTGTAATTCATCGTGTAGCCGTGCCAGTAACCTTCGTTATCGGGCTGTTCAAATAAAACAGGCTCCACTCTGCCGAGCTGACTTTTCATAAACTCCCTGCGGCATTCATTTGCGGCTTCGATCATTATCTTACTGCGGCGTGACTTTTCGGAATTATCGATCTGATCGGGTCTTTTTGCGGCAACAGTGCCCTCACGCTGTGAGTACGGGAAAACATGAGTTTTTGCAAAGCCGATCTTTTTAACAAATTCGAGCGAAGCGTTAAACTCCTCGGGCGTCTCCCCTGCAAAGCCTACCATAACGTCGGTAGTTATAGAACAATTGTCAAACGTGCTTCTGAGATCGTTTACTATGCGCTCGTATTCGTCAGCTGTGTAGTGCCTGTTCATACGCTTAAGCGTTTCGGTGCAGCCGCTTTGCAGCGACAAATGAAACTGCGGACAGAATTTCGGAAGCTTGGACAGACGTTCTATCGATTCCTTGTCCATTCGTTCCGGTTCAAGCGAGCCTAAGCGTACACGCTCTATACCGTCTATCGAGCAGGCGCACTCTACGGCGTCGCAAAGATGTTCGCCTCGTTCCTGTCCGTAAGCCGAAAGATTAATGCCTACAAGAACTATCTCTTTATAGCCGTGCGACGCAAGCGTTTTAAGTTCCTTTTCAAGAACATCAAGCGGCTTTGAGCGCACGGGACCTCTTGCATACGGTATGATGCAGTAAGAGCAGTATCTGTGGCAGCCGTCCTCGATCTTTACGAATGCTCTTGTGCGCTCCTCGAACTTCTCTACCGAAAGCACCTCAAAATCACTGTTTTTCGTGTATTTATGCACGTTGATTATCTGTTCACGGTCAACGAGAAATCGCTCTATCTCATGCGGCAGCTCCGCTCTGAGAGAGTTTCCGAGAACTATATCTGCCTGTTCAAACTCTGCCGTACTGTCCGGATACGCCTGTGGCATACAGCCGGTAAGAACGATCACGGCTTCCGGATTATTGCGGCGGAGATGTCGGATGAGCTTCAGCACCTTATTGTCGGAAACAGCCGTTACCGTACATGAATTGATGATAAGGATATCGGCAGATTCTTTGTCCGCAGCCTGTTCGTAACCATTCTTTACCATCAGGTCGCTCATAAGCTGCGATTCATATTGATTGACTTTGCAGCCGAAATTAAAAATCGAGAACGTCATAAAAAAACCACCTTATTTGTGCGGAAACATGCAGATAAAAGCATTTCTCCGTCGATTATTTGAAAAAATTCGCAAAAAAATATTGACAATTTTGAAAAAAGTGATAATATTATAATAGATTTTCAAAATGCCATTGACACTGAATTTAAAATGGCATATGATTTAAGGTGAAATTGGGTTTTGGAGGTTTTGCCAATGTTAAAAAAAGTCATTAATATTTCTTCACTTGAAAACGCAAAGAAATTTGTGAACGTGACGTCAAAGTATGACGACATTCCCATGCGTCTGAGAGTAGACGATTACGAGATAGACGCTCATTCGATAGTAGGCGTTCTGAGCATCGTCGATCGTGACGAGAATGCGGTGTTCACCGCAAACTGCTCCGGCTCCGAAGATGAGCTTCTCAAGGATATCGAACCGTTTATCGTCGCAGGAGTTTAAGAAAAATTATTTGCACCGTATTTCCGATACGGTGCATTTTTCTATCTTCGGCGTATCATACCGATGAGTGTGAAAACAAGGAAGCACAGAAGGTTTACGCATACTATAGTTGCTCCCGAAGCTGTTTCCATATAGAATGACAGCACAAGCCCTATTGCAACACAAAGCACGGACTGTATAGCCGCCGAGATAACAACGCTGCGGTAGCTTTTAAAAACTCTCATAGCCGTGAGCCCCGGAAAAATAATCAGGCTCGATATCAGCAGCGTTCCCATTATCTGCATTCCGAGTACTACTGTAAGCGCCGTAAGCAGAGCGATAACCATATTGTATACGTTAGCATTCGTGCCCGTTGCGAGCGAAAAGCTCTCGTCAAATGTGACTGAGAATATCTTATGGTAGAAGAAAACGTACAAAAACAGCACGACAAAGCACAGCACAAGGCTCAGAACAACGTCCTTTTCCGACAAAGCGAGTATGCTTCCGAAAAGATAGCTGTAAAGGTCTGTATTAAGACCGCCCGTTATGCTCGTTACAACTATGCCTACAGCCAGTGCGGAGCTTGAAACTATGGCGATAGCGCCGTCGCCGTTTATTTTGCTGTTTCGGCTCAGTCTGAGCAAGAAGAATGCCGAAACTATTACGATCGGGATAGCTACTTCAAGCGGAGCAAGATTTAAAGCCGCAGCCAGCGCAAGCGCACCGAAGCCGACATGAGAAAGCCCGTCGCCTATCATTGAATATCTTTTAAGAATAAGACTTACACCAAGCAGTGCCGCACACAGCGCAACGGGAATTCCGACAATAAGCGCACGCTGCATAAATGAGTACGACAGCATTTTTATAATTGATTGATCCATTATGTGCGACTCCTCATCAGCGGTCTTTGATAAACTGATCAGACACGCTGCTTTTTATGTAATCTTTGACAGTACCGTAGAAGCATGTTTTATTTTCGAGATGAAGGATATGCGTAGCGCATTTTATCGACTGCTTCACATCGTGCGACACCATGATTATCGTGATATTGTCGTTTTTGTTTATGTCTGATATCAGGTCGTAAAACTCCGCCGATACCACAGGGTCAAGCCCTGTAACAGGTTCGTCAAGAAGCAGCAGTGATTTCGTGGCGCAAAGGGCACGGGCAAGCAAAACACGCTGCTGCTGACCGCCCGAAAGATCTCTGTAACAGCTTTTTTTCAGGTGCTCTATAGAAAGCCTCTCGATATTTTTATCGGCAAGCGCACGCTCTCGTTTGCCGTAAAACGGACGCATTCCACGCCTGTTGAGTGTTCCCGAAAGCACGACCTCATAAACAGAGGCAGGAAAATCACGCTGAACGGGCGACTGCTGCGGAAGATAACCTATCTCGTTTCTTGTAAGACCGTCGGAGTATTCTATTTTGCCGCCTGCAGGCTTCAGAAGTCCAAGCAAACCCTTCATAAGCGTTGACTTTCCCGAGCCGTTTTCGCCGAGTATGCAAAGGTACTCGCCTCTTTCAAGGCGAAAACTGAGATGTTCAAAAACATTCACGCCTTCGTAGCTCATTGTAACGTCACTGCACACAAGTATAGCCATAGCAACCTCCGTTATTTGTTTTCCGGGTTATTCTTCCTGCACTCGCTGCAAACGCCGTACAGCAGAGTTTTGCTCAGATCGACCTCAAAACCGTGATGCTCCTTCATATGAGCTGCGATCTGCTTCATAAAGGAACAATCTGTATGCAGCAGCTTGCCGCACACATTGCATTTAAGATGAAAATGCTCGCAGCAGGCGCCGCTCTCCCCTATATACTGATAACATGCGGACGAGTTCTCATCGATGATATACTTTCTCACAAGGCCTGCCGCAACAAGCTTGTCAAGCTGACGGTAAACGGTAGACATTCCGAGAGAATGTCCCTTCGCTTTCAGATGCTCCGATATATCGGCAGCCGTCATATGAATACTTTTGTTGTTATCAAGACATTCAAGCAGTATTTCTTTCTGTTTCGTTTTATATTCCGGCATTAATCGCACCTCATCGATCACAATTGAAAATGGTTTTCATTTCCGATTTATTGTAACACCGAACGATCTAAATGTCAAGTGAAATTCAAAACGTTTTTCGATGATCGTCGTGTGGTGTCAACTGTTAAAAAAGCGGCGAGCTTGGCTCACCGCTTTTTTTCAATAATTGTAAACTCAATTAAGATCAATTTCTTCAAAGAGTTTTTCAGAATAAAATTCCTTTTTTAGAATATCTATTAATTGTAATTCGGTAATAAATCCATTTTCATCTATAAATCCGTTATTGACAAGTCCATTAATAATATCTATCCATTCGCTTTTGAATATATCTCCAAAGACCTGCTTATATTCACAAAGCATGGTCTTTGCTTCACTTTCGCTTATATACTCCTCTGCCTCATCTTCATCCATTTCGGATTTTTCATCATCATAGCAAAACTCGGCGTGATCACCGTTTGCAAATTCCATTATTATCCTAAAAATTGCACTCTCCAAATTCGGAGCAAACACTATTCCACTGCCGCTGTCATGCTCGCAAAACAAAACAGTATCATCCTTTTCATTCCACGCATAAAAGTCGCCTCTCGCATTTTTGGCAAACAAAAACAAACCGTCAGTATTCAGATAATCGTAACGTTCATTGTTATAGTAGTCTATTTTCTCCGGATTAAACCACAACATATCGGGAAGCCGGATCCATTTTTCACTATTAGGATCCGCATAACCTTTTTCAAGTAATGCATCATATACTGTTTTATTCATTTTAATCCCTCCAACTATTTTTGTTCATTATTACAACTCAAATTATGCCAAATCGTTCTTTAATTTTTTGGAGATACTGTTTGACTTTATCACTATTATATCAAAGTATTATTATATTGTAAAGCTTCATTACTGCAACTCCAATTGTCCATTTCAATTAACAATTAAAAAACCGGGTATACCCTGACGGATACACCCGGTTTACGTCAATATTACACCTCGCCGAGCATCTGTGAAGGATTATCGGCGGCTTTTACTTTTTTGAAAACCTTTGCTATCATTCCGTTTTCATCTATAAGGTACGTCGTTCTGACAACACCCATAGACACCTTGCCGTACAGCTTCTTTTCCTGCCACACATCGTAAGCTTTTATAGCCGTAAGTTCAGTGTCGGACAGAAGTATAAAAGGAAGACCGTATTTTTCGGCAAATTTAAGATGTGATGCGACGGTGTCCTTGCTTATGCCGATTACCTCCGCACCCTTTTCACGAAACTGCGGGTACAGTTCGCCGAAGCCGCACGCCTGTTTTGTGCAGCCCGAGGTGTTGTCTCTTGAATAAAAGTACAAAACTACTTTCTTTCCTCTGAGATCCGACAGCTTATGCAGCTTGCCGTCTTTGTCGGGAAGCTCAAAATCGGGAGCTTTTACGCCTGCTTCAAGCATCTGTAACACCTCACTCTTTTATAATGAAAATCAGATTTCGGGATCAAATCCGCAGCCGATATTTGCAACAACGCCGTTCTGTACGTAAAGATAAAAATATCGGTTTCCGATGTAATATCGGTATTCATCGTCGCAGATCATGTAGTCAGCGCCGTAAATGTTCACAACGTCAAGTGCAGACATACCTATACGAGCGCCTTTGGCTGTTTTAAGCTGATCGTCGAATATCTGAAAACCTGTCACTGTGTATGACGATCCGTTTTCGGAAGGCTCGGCATCGATCGAGAAAAGCTCGTAATTGTACGTTTTAAACTCTTTGTCGGGATTTTTGGAATTTGTAAAGCTGTCAATGTGTATCGGATCGCCGAGTACGGAAACGATCGAGTCGATAGAAGCACCGTAATACAGCGACGCTCCGTTGTACTCAAATACAAGATCCGACTCATCAAAGCTGCCGGTAACTCCCGCCTGAGAGTACAGATCGGAAAAACTTTCCGTGTCGGAATCGGCAGAAATATCGGTCTCCGATGCAAGCTCCGATGATGAAACGATAACAGACGACAAAGCGGAGATATCTGTTTCTGAGGAGATGTATATCTCTGTATCTGTAGAATGTTCGCCGTTTTCATCGGTGTAGTAGTATGTTACTGTTGTTTTTGTGGTAGTGCCGCCGGAAGAGGTGTCACTGTCTGAAGAATGTCTTCTTGTGTCGGAAGAGACTATCTGTGATCCTATACCGGCTTCGGAAGCTTCGTTAACAGAAGAGTGTGAAGAATGATCTACATTGACGCTGCTGTTTCCGAGCTTGCTCTGAGGGTCGCCTGTGTCGGTGTAGTTCACTGCGTAGTAGCTGCTGTCCGTATCGATACGTGTGCCGCTTACAACGTCCTGCTCATCACAGCCGGAAACGCAAAGCACAGCGGAAACGATAACCATACATAATACCGTTTTTTTCGTCACAGCGGAAACACCTTCCTTTCATGACCGATCGTAATTTATCGATCAATTCAAACTTACACCTTATTATACCACAGAAAAACGACATATCAAGAGCTAAATAATTACAGTTTTTTTACAAAGCGGTCAAACCGCACAAATCATTCCGGAGGTGTATCAATGCAATTGTACAACGGAACGAAACCGCAAAAATTGTTTACATTCTCAATCGAGAACTCTTATCTTCATTATGCCGTCTTTATCGATGTGCAGCTGCATGCTTTGGATATATTTTTTATAGAAATTCTGCTTTTCGGCTTCGGAAATATCCATTCGCAGTGTGTTGAAAATATCATTTAGCATTTCGTTTGTGTCTATGCAGACAAGATCCTTTACCCTTGAAACAAGCTCACTGTGAAGCACAGCCATTTTAAAGTTTTTGATATTTCCCGTACAGAAATCATCAATGGAGCAGTAATACGTTCCGTTCTCTATAAGAGCGCTTTTTATATCCGGCCCGCATTTAGAATACTCTATCATAACAAGGAAATTTGCCTCGGGAAGCGATGATATAAGACCCCAGAAATCGGAATCGCTCGAACAGAGTATGAATGATGATATATTATCTCTGTAAAATGAAGCCGAAACACCTGCGCACATTTTCATATCTACGAGCGACTTGTTTTCTTTTATCCTGTCTACCATTATATGCTCAACGGGAATATTTGTTATTTTACTTAAAAAAGACCATGCTTTGGTTGTGTGAGCATCATCGTAGAGCATTATTTTATTGATATGCTCGATCTCGCTGCTGTCAAGCTGAGTAAGCACGGAAGCAAGCTTGTAGGCGTCGGAGTTTTCGCAGTCAACAACTATTACGGTAGATTTGTTGTCACGGATAAAATCATAGATGTTTGTTTTTACCTTTTCGCTTGCGTCTTTTACCTTTGAAATGTCTTTGAACTCGTCATCATATTGTCTGTATAGGATCTTAAGGAACTTTTCATCATTAAGCAGTATATTGCCCTCATCAACAGGGCGCCAGCTGATATATTTTGTAAACGGATAGCAAGTTCTTGAATTCGAGAATTTTTTTGATTCGATCTTTACTGCATCGGGATCCTGTCCCTTTGGCATAAGGAACAGACCTTTTATATAGTCCCACTTTACCCACTCCGGAAAAAGGTCTTTCACGCTCGGAAGCTTCTGAGATATGAGCTGATTTATTTCGGTTATATATCTGTTCACACGGCAGTTTGCTTTTACAACATAGATCTCCTGTCTTGCAAGCGTTTTTACGTCGTCACGGAAAAGCTCGATCCTGTCGAGGTTCTGCATATTGAAAACTATATTCCGCTCCGTAGATGTATAAGTCAGCATAAGATTTGACCTGATATTGCACAGTGCTCTGAATATAACGGCATCGGTATTTTTTTGCAGCTTTTCAAACAATTCTTCGTGACCGGGATTATTATCGGTCAGAATATCCATTTTAGTGCCGATCAGATAAGCGACCGTAAGCGAAACTGATTTTTGTACCGATTGATAGAAAATGCTGTCGTCGGTCTTGTTCTCCATAAAAATACTTCCTTTCTGTAGTTTTTTCAGATTGTGTTATTTTGAATAAAAATTCGCTCGAATTTTCTAATGTATTATAACACATTTCTTACACTTATGCAATAAATCAAATTTAAACTTTTGATTAAGCTTTTGTCGAATAATGAAAAAACGTTATTACAAAGGCGAAAAAGCCAATTTTTTTACAATTTAGAGAATATTATTGAAAAAGATATTGAAAAAGCTCCGGAAATATGATAGAATATATAATATTAATATAGGTACGGGAATGAATGCCACAAAGGCGCTCTCCTGTGGGCATGAGAAACGTTCGGAAATTTTTATTTCTCATGTTTTGAAAGGTCAGTGATTATATGATATATATTACCGGAGATACACACGGCGATTACGATGATTTCATGTTCAGATTGAAGCAAACGAACATCACAAGCGGCGACACGGTTATCGTTTGCGGCGATTTCGGATTTGTATGGAACACAGCTTACGAAAAGAACGTTCTTAACTGGCTCTCTACCGAGCCTTACACGATCGCTTTTATCGATGGCAACCACGAAGATTTCGATCTGCTTAAAACTTATCCCGTTATCAAATGGAGAGGCGGCAATGTTCACAGGATCGCAGGCAACATTTACCACCTCATGCGTGGTCAGATGTACCAGATAGAAGGAAAAAGCTTCTTCACCTTCGGCGGCGCTTACTCGATCGATAAGAAATACCGTCAGGAGGGCAAAACATGGTGGCCTGATGAACTTCCCTCTCCCGAAGATTACAAAACGGCGAGCAAAACGCTTGAAGAAAACGATTTCACAGTCGATTACGTACTTACTCATACGATACCGACTTTTGCTATCCGCATGATCGGCGTATCTCCCGATCCGCATGATGCAGAGCTGACCGGCTATCTTGAATGGCTTTTCGGCAAGCTCCAGTACAAGATGTGGTTTGCGGGTCACTATCACGTAAACAAAATGGTACAGAACAAAATACATATCCTGCACGAACAGGTAATACTACTCAGGTAAATCAAAAGCAGTCGGTTTTTCCGACTGCTTTCTTTATTATTATATCTGAGTGTAATCTGTATCAACGGCTATCTGAAGCGTATAATCCGGGTAAAGCTTTGAAATATCGGCCACAAGCTCGTTATATACAGCTTTTCTGTCGGGAGCGTCAAGGCTTACCACAGCGTCAAAGCGGATATTCTTCTTTTCCTCATTGACATAGAATGCGTGAGCCTGCGTAACATACTCATGCGCTACAGCAGCTCTGTATATCTTGTTTCTCATCTGTGCCGAACTGTCGTTGCTCGTATTGAGCGAATATATGCCGACCGCTGTAAGAAGAACGTTATGCTTGCGGTAGACCTCATTCTGGATATCCCTTATCAGTTCGTCTATCTGATTTGCGGAATACGTATCGGGTATCTCTATATGGATAGAGCCGTTAAAACGATCGGGGCCGTAATCGTTGAGCACGAGATCGTATGCACCGCTTACATCTTTAAATGAACGCACCGTTTTCTTGATCTCTTTTGCAAACTCTGCATCTGCACTCTCGCCCAGCAGCTTTGAAATGGTGTCCTTGAGCATTTCAATGCCGGATTTAATAATCACAAGCGATATCACCGCACCGAGCCATGCTTCAAGCGAAAGACCTGTCAGTATGAATATGACCGCTGCCGCAAGTGTTGAAGCAGAAATAACAGAGTCAAGCGTTGCGTCCTCACCGGAATTGACGAGCGCATCGGAGTTCATCTTTACGCCTACGCTTTTGACATATCTTCCGAGTATTATCTTGACAACGACTGCAACGCCTACAACGATAAGTGAAGCGGTGCTGTAGTCGGGAGTAACGGGCGTAATGATCTTCTTGACCGATTCCGTCAGCGAGGTAACACCTGCGTAGAGGATTATCATCGAAATAAGCATGGCGCTCATGTATTCAATGCGGCCATATCCGAAAGGATGCTTTCTGTCGGGCAGCTTTGCGGCAAGCTTTGTACCGACGATAGTTATCACCGATGAGCCTGCGTCCGACAGATTGTTTACTGCGTCCAGCACGATCGCTATCGAGTGAGTAAGCAGCCCGAACACCGCTTTAAATGCGGCAAGAAATATATTGGCGATTATTCCTATAATGCTCGTTCTTATTATTACTCCGTCTCTTTCAACAGCTGTATCTTCTCTCATACTATCACTCCAAATCAATATTCATATATTGATTATACCATACATACGAAAGAAAAACAACAGCTTATGCTTTACATGCTCCATTTATACAGGAAGCAGTATCATCATATCGTTTTGCAGTATATCCTCCGAAAGATCGTTCTCCATGCGCACACGCTCTGCGCTTGCAGAATGTTCACGGGCGATATCCCAGATATCCTCGCCTTTTTTGGCATAACACATTATAAGCGAACAATCTGTCCCCGGAACGGTGCGGTCGTTTTCATCTGCCGTAACTTCCGTTATGCCGTTGATCGTTTTCAGCTCATAAAGCTCGCCCGTTACAAGAAGCTCTGTGCGGACTTCTATGCGCTTTTCGCTGACGATACGAAAGCTTACGGAAACTGCCTCGCCGGAAACGAACGTATCGAGCTTTACCCCGTTCTCCACAGCCCTGAGATCACGGCTGTATTCCATTGTGCGCTCTGTATAGACGACTTCCCCCTCGGGGTCTGATGCAAGAACGCAGATAGTATATTTGCCCCTCAGCAGTGCCTTGCCGTTGACGCAGTCGCACACAGCCGCCCCTTTTTCGCACCATACATCGATAACACCCGAAACGGAGCTGTCAACGAACTCCACGTTCGAGCGCTCAACGATGCTCTCGTTAAGTGAAGATATCAGCAGGGGGACAGTTGTTTTGGCAGATACAGCCTTTGCTTTATATGAAGTTGAATAGCAGTCTGTAACGATGTCCTCGTTTCTTTTTGAAAGAGAGAACACCGTTACGCATATCCCTGCCGAAAGCACGGGCAGAGGATCGTCAAAGCCTATCTCCGTTTTAAGTATCACGGAGCTGTTCATTACCTCGGCTCTTACGGCAAGCTCGCCGTCTTCTGCCGTATTCTGCATACCTATCACCTGAGAGAACGGGATATTGTACTCAAGTGTTTCTGTTTTGCCCGTATCAAGGTCGGATAGATAGAGAAGCTTAACGGAAAGCTCGCCTTTATACGAGATCTTCCCCGAACTAAGCTTGCAGTCCTTTGTAAATGCACGTACATCGCAGCGGATCACCGATTGAACCGCAGGAGTGCTTCTGTCTGTTTCCAGAACCTCGGTGACAGAAAACTGCTGCCATACGAGCGCGTTGAGCTGCGAATACTCAACGGGTACTTTTCTCTGTTCGATATCGTTTCCTTTAATATGCGTGCATACTCTGCTGTCTGTTTTGTCTATGACCTTTACACCAACAGTGAACGCACCGTGAATGTTGAGCCTTCTCGGGGAAAGCGCACGGCAATTGAGGTAGCTTACTCTTGTTTCGGTAGATATCACAGCAGATTGTGGTGCTACAGGCAGACTTGCCGATATCTCGAACGGATAGCACTGTTCGGTACAGCGAACTGCATTCTTGATAGCGTCGATGTAGATCACTCTCACTGTTGAAGAACCGCTTATAACGAGCCTGTCGCCCGAAACAGACTTCCGCTCTATCTGCGGATCAAGCGTACATTTGAGGATCTTTCTGATATCGGGGCAATAATCGGGCAGCGAAAGATCGGCGTCAACCGTTTTTTCACTGCTGTCACTGTAGATAACGCCTGCCGTTGTGAGACGGTCTGTCTTAACTGCATAATTCATAGCAAAGCTCCTTTGTCTTCTGTTCGTTATCGAATCATATGCCGAAGCGCTCTTTTTTATGACGAAGAAACATATCGAAAAAATGATTTTCACACAGTTTTCATACAGTGAAAAGTCTCATCATTTTGTATATCAAAGAATAAAAAAGCGGTGCTGCATCAACATCAATATATGGTATCGGACAAAGTACGGATAGTTGTTTCCGTGAGCGTAAGAAAACGGCATTATCATGCCGAAATTGAACGATAAACCGAGCGCTGCACATTATTCTGTAAGGCAATAATAATTGCTGAAACACTATATATTGTGGTCATGCTGTGTCAATTGATACAATATATAGATTTATGAAAGTTTTCTGTACAAATTTCACCAAATTCTTACGAGCTGTATTTTTACCCTGAAATCCACTTGACATAAAGCGATTTATCCAATATAATTAATCTTGCTCACCTGTTTAAGGTCGGCCACTACATATTGTATGTGAACTCAGAAACAACACAAGATGTATTGTTCTGATACAGTTTATTATATATTGGGGGCTATAAAAATGATAACAACTATCGTTAAGCGAGACGGCAGGACCGTTCCCTTTAACAAGGGCAAGATCGTTCAGGCGATATTCAAAGCAGCCGAAGCGATCGGAGGCAAGGATATCGGCGTTGCTGAGGATCTTGCAAGTCAGGTCGTTTTATACCTTGAAAAAGAGCTTGGCGAAGACGGTGTTCCCGGCGTAGAGCACGTTCAGGACGTTGTGGAGAAAATACTCATCGAAAACGGTCACGCACGCACCGCAAAGGAGTATATTCTTTACAGAGCGGAGCGCACAAGAATGCGTACAATGAACACAAAGCTCATGAAGATCTACGAGAGCCTTACGTTCAAATCCGCAAAGGACAGCGACATCAAAAGAGAAAACGCAAACATCGACGGCGATACCGCTATGGGTACGATGCTCAAATACGGTTCCGAGGGTGCAAAGCAGTTCTATGAGATGTATATCCTTAATCCGCAGCACGCAAAAGCACACGCCGAGGGCGACATACATATACATGATCTCGATTTCCTTACGCTGACTACAACATGCTGTCAGATCGATATTGAAAAGCTGTTTGACGGCGGCTTCTGCACAGGTCACGGTTTCTTAAGAGAACCTAACGACATTATCAGCTACAGTGCGCTTGCTTGTATCGCAATCCAGTCTAATCAGAACGATCAGCACGGCGGTCAGAGTATACCTAATTTTGACTACGGCATGTCAAAGGGCGTTATGAAAACGTACCGCAGGATCTACCGTCAGAACCTTGCAAGAGCTATTGAGCTTCTTTGCGACGAAGAAGAAGCAAAGGCAAAGGCAGACGCTGTTGCAGACAAGGCGGAAGAGATTACAGGAAGGATCCCCCGTCTTGACGACGGCGAGGAATATCAGAAAGCAGAGCTTGAACTTCTTACCGAAGCATACGGCGAAAAGCTTGCAGGAAAGCTGCAGCGCTTTGCTTACAAGCATGCTCAGACAGAAACAGACAGAACATGCTACCAGGCTATGGAAGCGCTCGTTCACAATCTCAATACGATGCACTCAAGAGCAGGCGCACAGATACCGTTCTCGTCGATCAACTACGGTACAGACACTTCGCCCGAGGGCAGAATGATAATCAAGAACGTTCTTCTTGCTACGGAGTCGGGCCTCGGAAACGGCGAAACTCCTATCTTCCCTATCCACATTTTCAAGGTAAAGGAAGGCGTCAACTACAACCCCGACGATCCGAACTACGATCTCTTCAAGCTTGCAATGCGTGTTTCGGCAAAGAGACTTTTCCCGAACTTCAGCTTTATAGACGCTCCGTTCAACCTTTCTTACTATAAAGAGGGTCATCCCGAGACAGAAGTTGCTTACATGGGCTGCCGTACAAGAGTTGTAGCCAATATTCACGATCCGTCTCGTGAGATCGTAAACGGCAGAGGAAACCTCTCCTTTACGTCCGTAAACCTCCCCCGTCTTGCTATTCTCAGCAACGGCAACATCGACTTCTTCTACGAACAGCTTGACAGAATGATCGATCTCGTTATAGATCAGCTTCTTGCCCGTTTTGAGATACAGGCAGGCAAAACAGTCCGCAACTTCCCGTTCCTTATGGGTCAGGGCGTTTGGATAGACTCCGAAAAGCTCGGTCCGGACGACAGTATTCGTGAGGTGCTTAAACACGGCACGCTTACGCTCGGCTTTATCGGTCTTGCGGAATGTCTTAAGGCTCTTATCGGCAAACATCACGGTGAAAGCCAGGAGGCTCAGAATCTCGGTCTTGAGATCGTTGGCTATATGAGAAAGAGAATGGACGAGGCTTCAAAGAAGTACAACCTCAACTTCTCGCTTATCGCAACACCTGCTGAGGGTCTTAGCGGCAGATTCGTTAAAATGGACGCAAAGCGTTTCGGCATTATAGAGGGCGTAACGGACAGAGATTACTACACGAACTCTTTCCATGTTCCTGTTTACTATCCCATCAGCGCATTTGAGAAGATCAAGATCGAAGCGCCCTACCATGCGCTTACAAACGGCGGTCATATCTCTTATATTGAGCTTGACGGCGATCCGCTGCAGAATCTTGACGCATTTGAAGCTGTGATAAGAACTATGAAAGAAAGCGGTATAGGCTACGGTTCGATCAACCACCCCGTTGACAGAGACCCCTGCTGCGGTTATACGGGCATTATCGGCGACACATGCCCTCAGTGCGGCAGACACGAGCACGAGGACGGCATGGGCTTTGAACGCATAAGAAGGATCACAGGCTATCTTGTTGGCACTGTAGACCGTTTCAACAACGCAAAAAGAGCCGAAGAGCACGACAGAGTAAAGCACGACACATCTACAGAGCAGATCTGAATATAATGATAAACGGAGCATTTCTGATTTGAAATGCTCCGTTTTGATTATCTAAAAGGAAAAAACGCACAGCGTAAAGTTTTCGCCAAGCCTTTTTCAAAAGGCTTGCGGGGTTCTTAGGGGCAGCGCCCCTAAGCCGCCGGAGGCAAGCTCATGCCCTTTTAGGGGTGAATTTCCAAAACAGTCCAGTGGACTGTTTTGGAAAGAGGGGCATTTTGGCAGAAAATGCCCCTGACCAGCCATTTGCATTAGGTTTTCTCGCCAAAAAAACTTTTCCTACAGAGTTCACTAAGCGAACACCGTGAGCGTTACCGTCCGGCACATTGGCTTCGCCTCGTGCCTGCTTTGTTTGTATGGAAGCATATGTTTTTGGTGCTTCGCACGCTTTGTCTCCGACGGCTAAGGGGCTTTGCCCCTTAGAACCCCACCCGCTTTTTGAAAAAAGCGGGGCAAAAACTTTCGGAAATGCTCTTAAAAAAATAAACCGCCGCAATCTGCGGCGGTAAATTACTGCTCTGTTTTAAAAACTGACTACAACGCAAGTCACGTTGTCAACACCGCCGTTTTCAAGCGCTCTGTCCACGAGCGCATCGGCATGGTTTTCCATTCTTTCGGAAAGGATATCTGCGATCTCTTCATCACACAGCATGTCTGTAAGACCGTCGCTGCATATAAGGATCATCATAGGATCGGACGGGAACGTGCCTGTATGTACAGCCTCGGGACCCATACCGAACTCATCGATACCGAGGAAATTGGTGATCCTGTGGCAGTCGGGACTGTTTTTCGCCTGCTCTTCGGTGTATATCTTCTCCTTGAGCCTTTTCATAGCGAGCGTCTGATCTTCCGTTATCTGCTTAAGCTTTTTTTCTTTGTAGTAGTAAAAATAAACACGGCTGTCTCCGATATTGAAAACGTTTACATTATCTTCGTCAACAATAGCCATAGCCATCGTGCTGCCCGACTGGTAGCCCTGCTTACGGCGAACCATTTCCCATATCTCATTGTTGGCGTTGATCGAATACGCATTAACGATACTGTGCAGAGACTCGGGCTGTGCCTCTCTGATCCTGTCCTTGTAAAACTCGATAACACCTGCGCTTATCTCGGAGGCTTCATTGCCGAACTCTTCGCCGCCCATACCGTCGCAAACAGCAAATATCCTGCGGCAGTTAAGCTCCAGTTCACCGGTAAACGCTTCCTCTTCATCAAGGCGCATACCGAACTCATCGGCGTAAAAGTTATCCTCATTACGTTCTCTGACACAGCCTACACTCGTCGAAACAGAAACTTTGATGATCTTACACTCGGCCCCATCTGTCTTTTCCTCGGCAATCTCCTCGGCAACCTCTTCAACGACCTCTTCGGCAGGCTCTTCGACCTTTTTCTTCAAATCAGCTTTTTTATTCACTGATTTTGTTTTTTTACCCATTCCGACATCTCCCAGCTGCTAAACCCCAAATGCATAAAGAACAAATGAAACTCCGATGCATCGATTCCTGTATACCAATTGTATAAAACGTATAAAATAATACGAATACTGTTTCAAAAATCACTGCTTTTATTATAATTCAATTACCTTTTTATGTCAATAGTCAAGAGTTTATTTAGTAGGTTTCAACAACCGGGCATACAATATGATGTATATATTGTGAAATTAGAAATTACAAATGCGTAAATTATGTGAAAACGAGTAACGAAAAACACCGCATCATATTGACACGGTGTAATATTTATTCATTGCCATGCACCACAAACAAAAGCGCCGAACCGCTGTGAAGAGTTACCGTCACTTCATCTTCAACGGCTATATTGCTTATCGTGTACGGATAATCTACAGTAACGGTGCCGTGATCGAGCGGATATGACATACCTGTATACGACAGGCACGCCGAGCTTTCACCGAACGGCAAAACAGATACGGTAGTTCCCGATATGGCTGATATCTTGTTTTCACCGGGATGAAGCAGCATGATATCGTTGTATTTGTCCGAGATAACGCCGTGAGCGCCTTTCTTTTGAAGGTATAGCAGTATAGAAAGGTTTGCAAGAGCGTGGTCTGTGCGGCCGCCTGTAGCGCCTAAAAGAAGAAACTCACTAAAACCTCGCTCAAGGCAAACGTCTACACAGTGCATCGTATCGGTATCTATCTTTCTCACTTTAAGCGTTATGGTTTCAACATCGGGAAAAATGTTCTCATTTGCAGCCGAATCAAAATCTCCGACAATAAGATCGGGTTTCAGGCTCGTTTTCGCCAACGTATCCAAACCGCCGTCTGCACAAACAATAAAGTCACCGCAGCAGACAGAGCGCTCGATAAATGACGGATCACAATCGGGCGAGGCTGAAACAATTACGCATTTTCTTTCGGCTGCTGCCATTTTTTCAGATCCTTTACTTCGTTGTACATAGCCTTGTAGCTTTCAAACCGTGAACGGCTTATCTTGCCTGCCTCGACCGCTTCGATAACTGCGCAGCCCTTTTCACATGTATGGCTGCATGATGTAAAGCGGCACAAGCCGAGATACTCTTCAAACTCAGGAAAAGCCTCGGGAAGACGTTCCTTTTCGATAAGCTCGTAACGCTCTATATCAAGAGTCGAAAATCCCGGTGTGTCTGCTATGTAGCCTCCGCATACCTTGTATAAAGCGACCTGCCGTGTAGTATGTCTGCCCCTGCCGAGCTTTTCGCTTATATCGCCCGTATCGAGCGACAGTTCGGGAAAGAGCGTATTGATAAGAGATGACTTACCCACTCCGGAATTGCCCGTAAGAGCGGTGATCCTGCCCGAAAGCAGCGAGCGCACCTCATCTGCGCCTCGGCCGTCCTTTGCTGAAAACTCGACTGTTTTTATCCCTGCCGACTCGTATATGCTTTTCAGCTCGTCTGCCGAAGAAAGATCGGATTTCGAGATGACGATAACAGGCTCTATCCCCTTGGAAACAGCCGCAGCAGTCATCTTGTCTATTATCAATGTGTTCGGCTGAGGGCTGCACGTTGAAACGACTATCATAAGCGTGTCAAGATTGGCAAGAGGCGGACGAACGATACTGTTTTTCCGTTCAAGCACCTTATCGATAGCGCAGTAGCCGTTCTCCTGCGGCGTGATGAGAACTCTGTCTCCCGAAACCGGCTTGATACCCTTTTTCCGGAAGCTACCCCTTGCTTTGCACTCATATACCGTTTCGGCAGCTTCCACATAGTAGAAGCCGCCGATAGATGTTAATATTATTCCTGTAAGCTCTTTAGTATTTTCCTGCATGAGCGTTACCATTCCTCGTTGTTGTTTGCAGGCTCTTCGCCGTCATTTGAGCTTGGCTCATCATCGCCGTTATCGTCGGGGTACGACTCATATTCGCTTGGATCGTCGTCGTGTGATGATGTGTAGTCGGAATCAACATAGCGGTCGCTGTCCGTCTCATCATCTTCCCAACGGCTCTCGTCATCGTCCTCGGAATCTGTCTCACTGTCGGAGTCTGTCTCCGTATCTGAATCGGTATCGAGATAGAACGGATACGATTCCTCTGTAGTGATCGTGTTGTTCTTAAAGTCGAAGTTGTATACACGGTAAGTCTGCTCATTGAGCGCAACTACTACGGAAAGCGAACCGACCGTACTCATTCGTGTGATCGTGAGCGAATACTGCTTTGCATACTTCGGAACGATCGTCTTGGTGTACGATTTATCTACCTCACCGTCGATAATTACCTCAAACTTCACAGACGAAGCTATTTCGGAAGGAAGATCGACTGTCTGTGAAAGCGAAACGCTTCTCGGAGGACCTTCGGAAAGTATTACCGAAACATTTGCGCCCGGCTCTACCTTAGCGCCTCGCAGCGGATTCTGTGCAACGATCTTATCCTTTGCAACGGTGCTTTCCATATAGGTGTAGCCGTTGTAGTTAAGTCCGACCTCGTTGAGCTTCGTCTGCGCCTCGGAAAGCGTAAGACCTACGAGATTCGGGACCTCGACCTTAGACTTGCCTGCTTTTTTGCTGACGTAGATCTTAACGGTCGAACCGATAGTGATCTTGCTGCCGGAAGCGGGATATGTCTGCTTAACGTAGCCCTCCGCAGTCTCGTTATCGAGAACCATCAGAACCTCGGGAATCAGGTTTGCAGATTTCATTCGCTGTACGGCGTCTTCCTTTGTTCTGCCGTCAACGTTCGGAAGGTTGATCGTGGTCTCTTCACTGTTTACAACGATCTGGATAGTGGAGCCTTCCTTGATCTTCTTTTCACTCGGCTCGGGCGACTGGCTGATGATAACATCGAGCGGCTTGTCAGCGTCATAAACGTTCGTAACGTCCCAACGGAAATTGTACGTTACTTTATCCTTGTTGACGTCGGTGAAGTTCAGACCAATAAGATTAGGAACGAGCACGTCTGTCGTGGAGTTGCTTGAAAGTCCCTTGAACACCGCAAGCACAAGGAACACGAGACATACGCCGATAAACGCCGTTACAGCGCCGATAACGACCTGAACGGCAGGGTTTGTGCCTCTTTCGCTGTCCTCGCTGTCCCAATCGTCGTCATAATCCTTATCATCGGATTCGGTATCAATCTTGCGGATCGTTGTTACCTTGCTTGGCTCGTTTCTTGACGGAACATCGTCGAAACTGTAATTGAAACGAATACCGGGATTCTTTTTTACTTTTACGATATCGCTGTACATCTCACCGGCAGAGTGATAACGCTTCTCAGGATCCTTCTGCATAGCCTTGATGATGATTTCTTCAAGGCCTTCGGGGATATCGGGGTTGATCTGACGGGGCGGCACGGGATCGGACTGGAGCTGCATAAGAGCAACCGAAACAGCGCTGTCGTCGTCAAAAGGAAGCTTTCCCGTGAGCATCTCATAAAGCATAACGCCGAGAGAATAAAGATCGCTCTTGGCGTCTGTCGGCTCTCCTCTTGCCTGTTCGGGAGATACGTAATGAACGGATCCGATCGCCTTATTAGATGACGTCATTGTATTGGTCGTGCTTTTTGAAAAACGAGCGATACCAAAGTCTGTTACCTTGATGGTTCCGTCTTCAAGAAGCATGATATTCTGCGGCTTTACATCACGGTGGATTATTCCCTTTTCGTGAGCGTGCTGAAGTGCTTTAAGAGTCTGAAGAACGAAATGGATACTCTCTTTCCAGCCAACTCTGCCGCTTCTCTCGATATAATCCTTAAGCGTGATACCGTCGATATATTCCATAACGATATACATGATCCTGTCGCCGAAGCTTACGTCATATACCTTGACGATATTTTCGTGCGAGAGAACTGCGATCGCTTTGGATTCGTCTTTAAATCTTCTGATGAACTCTTCGTTGCCGAGGTATTCGTCACGAAGTATCTTGATCGCAACGGGCATATCGTCCTGGATGTCTCTGGCGCTGTATACAACAGCCATACCACCCTCGCCGATCACCTCGCCGATCTCATAGCGGCCATCGATCCTTTTGCCGACATACTTATCTTCCGCCATCATTTACTCTCCTTTTCACACTTACTCGTTAATCAAAACTGCAACGGTAATGTTGTCGCTGCCGCCGCACTTTTTCGCAATATCGACCAAGCTCTGCGCCAGCTCTTTCTTTTCTTTAATATCTTTAACTGCAGAAAGCAGCTCATCATCACTGAAATAATTGCTCAGTCCGTCGGTACACATCAGAATGATATCGCCCTTTTCAAAAGGAACTGTCAGGAAGTCCGTTTCAAGCTCAGGTTCTACACCGAGCGCACGGGTGATGTAGTTCTTGCTCGGGTGATACCGAGCCTCCTCGGGCGTTATCTGACCAAGCTCCACAAGCTGCTGAACGAGCGAGTGGTCCTTAGTTATCTGCTTGATACTGTTTTTTGATATTCTGTATACACGGCTGTCGCCTGCATGAACGATGTACACCCTCTCGCCTGTTACAACGGCAAGTTCTACGGTAGTTCCCATACCGCTCAGATCGTCGTCAAAGCACGACATATCATATACCTTTGAATTTGCAGCAGCTACCGCTTTTTCCATCAGCCTGCGAAGATCATGCTCTTTCATTCCGGGCTTCAGTTCTTCCGAAAGTATGCGGCCGATCTCATTGCACGCCTCAGAGCTTGCGACGTTACCGCCGTTGGCTCCGCCCATGCCGTCGCAGACAGAAGCCCATGCAAGATCGTCCGAGATCTTTTCACACAGGCAAAAATCCTGATTATTACGGCGTATCAAGCCGACGTCAGTCTTGGAGTATATCTGCAATTCAATTCCCCCTTTGCTTTGAAGTGAACGTTTATATCAATTATATTTTTTACAGAAAACACAAAACCGTTCGCTGCATAGCTGCAGCGACACATTTCCCAAAACAATAATCAATATAACCCGAAAACAAAACAAAAAACACGAGCGAAGCACCGCTCAAACGGCAAAACCCCTTATGCCGTTACACATTTCTACCCCTGCGCCGGGGCTTTCTTTTCTTAAAACAAAACTATAAAATAACCCAAATAATAGAGGCGGCGGAAGTTCTGAAGCCCGAACCGTTTGCCACACTATTTAATAATACTTCATTTTGCCGATAATTGCAAGTGTTTAACTCATCAATGGCGGATATTTCCCAAATATTTTACATTTGAGAAATATCTTGAAGCATTTTTCTGTATTACCGATCGTTTTCTTCCTGATGTCTGCGCCTTAGCTGACCGCAGGATGCGTCGATATCCGAGCCGAGCGTTCGGCGGACTGTCGCTGTGATGCCCTGCCTGCCGAGAATGCGAATGAAGCTTTGCTGACGTTCTATCGCACTCTTTCTGTATCCCGTGCCCTTAACGGGATTGACGGGAATAAGATTGACGTGGCACAGTATGCCTTTAAGTCTTTTTGCAAGCTCACGGGCGCATTCATCGCTGTCGTTCACGCCGCTTATCATGGCGTATTCAAACGAGATGCGTCTGCCTGTGGAGGCTGCGTACTTTCGGCATGCCGTAAGTAGTTCGTCGATCGGAAAACGTTTGTTGACAGGCATCGTGCGGCTTCTTATCTCATCGTTCGGCGCATGAAGCGACACCGAAAGCGTAAGCTGCAGCTTTTCCTTTTCAAGATCGTATATCCTGTTGACAAGGCCGCAGGTAGAAAGAGATATATGCCGCATTCCGATGTTGATATTATCATCCGAAGAAACGAGACGCAGAAATCTGATTACATTGTCGTAATTATCAAGCGGCTCACCCATGCCCATGAGAACTATGTTTGAAATACGTATACCAAGATCATTCTGAGCGGAATGAATCTGCGCCAGCATTTCAGACGGACGAAGATCTCTTGAAAAGCCGCTCTGCCCCGTAGCGCAGAACGTACAGCCCATCTTGCAGCCGACCTGAGTAGAGATACATATCGTATAGCCGTGATGATAGTTCATAACGACCGATTCGACCATCTCTCCGTCGGCAAAAGAAAATAAATACTTAACTGTATTATCATAAACCGAAACGAGCTTTTTTTCAATGGTTGCAACAGAGATGTAATAAATGTTACTGAGATTGTTACGCATTTCTTTAGAAATGTTAGTCATTTCATCAAACGATGAAACGCCCTCTGAAAGCCATTTATACACCTGCTTCGCACGGAATGCGGGCAGAGAAAGCTCGTTTTTGAATTCATCTGTAAGCTCAGCGAGCGTATATGAGCGGATATCTTTCATTTGATCTCCTCATTATTGTTTTTTGCGGAAAAGAGCTATAAAAAAGCCGTCTGTACCATTTGTCTGCGGAAACAGAGTCAGGCAGTTAACGCTTTCATCTATCGTTCTTCTGATACCTTCGGGCAGTTTGATCGGCGCAGGCTCAAATTCGGGATGCGCCTTCAAAAATGCTTCAGCGTTGCCGTTGTTTTCCTTTTTATTGAGCGTACAAGTCGAATACAGAAGCATACCGCCGGGCTTTACGTACTTTGCGGAGTTTTCAAGGATCGCAAGCTGTATCTCCGGCAGCGTATCTGCACCCGTATCGGATTTGTAACGTATCTCGGGCTTGCGCCGCATAACGCCAAGACCGGAACACGGAACATCGCAAAGTATCTTATCGGACATTTCAAGCTGCTTTTCCTTGTCGGCAGCGTCACGAAGCGACGTTTTAATATTAGTAAGCCCAAGTCTTTTTGCTGTGTTTTCAATAAGCTTCAGCTTGTGATCGTAAATATCACAGGAGAACACTTTGCCCGACGGCGTTCTCTGCGCAAGATTCATCGTCTTGCCGCCCGGTGCGGCGCACACATCGGAAACCGTATCTCCGTCACGAACGCAAAGCAGCTCACAGCATATCTGCGACGAAAGATCCTGAACATGGAAAAAGCCTTTCTTGTACGCTTCAAGCATTGTCACAGCGCCTGTGCAGGATATTTCAAGCGCACCGTCAATCAAGGCTTTTCTGACCGTTACGCCGTCTTTTTCAAGAAGCTTTATAAGCTCTTCGCTTGTGGTCTTTGCTGTGTTCGTTCTTATAAATATGGGCGGTCTGCCCGAAAGGGAGGTCAGTATCCCTTCTGCGACGTCACGGGAGTAATCGTTTATCCATCGCTGTGTGATATCCTCGGGACAGGAGTATTTGACCGAAAGATACTTCGCTGTATCGCTTTCATCAGGCATGGGAAAGCGTTCTTCGGCTCTCGTTATGCTTCTGAGAAGTCCGTTTACAAACGCAGACGAACGGTAAAGCTTCTCTTTTTTACAAAGCTTTACGGCTTCGTTAACTGCGGCGCTGTCGGGGACCTTGTCCATAAAAACAAGCTGATAAACAGCTTCACGAAGTATCGTTAGAACTTCCGTTTCGATCTTTTTCAGCCGTCTGCCCGAGAATTTTCTGATTATATAGTCGAGCGAGATCTTTCTTTCGAGAACGCCGTAAAAAAGATTTGAAGCAAACGCTTTGTCTCGGCTGTCAAGCTCGCTTTCCGAAAGAGCTTCGTCAAGCACAAGATTTGAATATGCGCCGTCCTGCTCAACTCTCATCAGAGCCTTATATACAATGTAGCGTGAGTTCTTCATTTAGATCGTATCTCCCGTTGATACTCTCTGACCTCGGAAAAAGTCCTCGGCAGACATTTGTTTTTTGCCTTCAAGCTGAACGGAGATAAGCTCCACAGCGCCGCTGCCGCATGCTACTGTCGGCGGATCGAGCGATACTATCTCGCCGGGTTTTCCGCTGCGCCTTGAGAGCTTTGAAGAATAGATCTTCAGCTTCTTGCCGTTAAACTCGGTAAAAGCAACAGGCCAGGGATTCATGCCCCTTACTTTGTTGTGAACTGTTTGTGCGTCTGCGTTCCAGTCTATGAGAGCTTCTTCCTTTGAAAGCGGCTTCGCATAGGTAGATGCAGCGTCGTCCTGCTTTGTAAAGGACGCCGTACCGTTCTCCAGAGAAAGCAGCGTATCTGTCAGAAGCTCGGGAGCGGAGGCTGCAAGCCTGTCAAACAGCTCGCCTGCCGTTTCATCGGGCAAAACTTCCGTTTCGTAAGTTTTGATCATGTCGCCCGTATCAAGACCAACGTCCATTCTCATCGAAGTGATCCCCGTGAGCTTTTCACCGTCGATAACGGCACGCTGTATCGGCGCCGCACCACGAAGCTTCGGCAAAAGCGAACCGTGAATGTTCACACAGCAATATTTCGGGATATCAAGCACAGCTTTCGGAAGTATCTTTCCGTAAGCTATTACAACTATAACGTCAGGCTCAAAAGCAGCTATCTGCTTCTGTACATCTTCGTCCTTGAGTGTGTCGGGCTGATAAACGTCAATCCCAAGCTTCTGTGCGCACACCTTAACATCGGGCGGAGTAAGGATCTTTTTTCTGCCGACAGGCTTATCGGGCTGCGTATAAACGGCACGAACATCAAAGCGGCTGTCGGAAGCAAGTGCTTCAAGCGAAGGCACTGCAAAATCGGGCGTACCCATAAAGACAATATTCATATAAAGCCTCCGTGATCTACTGTACTTTTACGCTTTCTCTATCTCTTCGGGATCGAGCATTCTCTCAGCTCTGTCGATAAACACAACACCGTTTAAGTGATCTATCTCATGGCAGAAAGCACGAGCCTTGAGGCCTTCGCCCTTTTTAACGAATTCGTTTCCGTTTCTGTCCTGAGCCTTTACCGTAACGAACATCGGGCGCTCAACTACGGCATACTGATTCGGGAACGAAAGACAGCCCTCGGCTCCGCTCTGATTGCCGCTTGTCTCGGTTATTTCGGGATTGATAAGCTCGATCACGCCGTCTTCGTCGCCGACATCAACAATACATACTCTGCGGAGAATACCTACCTGCGGAGCCGCAAGACCTACGCCGTCTGCTTTTTTGAGTGTATCAGCCATATCGTCAAGAAGCTTTGCAAGCTTCTCGTCAAACTTTTCTACGGGACGGCATACTTTTGTAAGCGCCTTGTCACCCTCCAGAACTATATCTCTCAATGCCATTTTACATTTCTCCTTTTACATTATCGAATCGGGATCAACATCAACGAATAACGAGACCTCGTTAAAAGTTTTGTCCTTTGAGCACTCCGCCAGAACACCGCCGAGCATCTCCCTGAATCTGTTGGAATTACGAAACTTTAATATTATTTTGTATCTGAATCTTCCGCTTATACGGTAAAGTGAAGCAGGTGACGGACCGAGCAGCCTTATCGGAAGATCGGGGTAATCCGACGAAAGCTTTTCGCAAAGCCGCCTTGAAAACTCAAACGCACATTCACGGCATTTCTGCTCACGCTCGCTCGTTATGCCTATCATGCAGATATCGGAAAAAGGCGGATAGAGCATCGCCTTCCGCAGCATGATCTCAGACTCGTAGAAGCGTTCGTAATCCTGCTTTGCCGCAAGCATAATAAGCGGATTTTCGGGTGTATACGTCTGAATTATTGCCCTGCCCGGCTTATCTCCACGACCGGAACGGCCTGCCACCTGAGTGAGCAAAGAAAACGCCCGCTCGTAGCTGCGGTAGTCTTCGCCGTACATAGCCTGATCCGCCGAAAGTACGCCTACAAGCGTTACGTTCGGAAAGTCAAGTCCTTTGGCGACCATTTTTGTTCCAAGCAAAATATCATATTTGCCGCTGCGGAACTCTGCAAGCTTTATCTCGTGCGACTGCTTTGCAAGCGTAGAGTCTGCGTCAAGACGAAGTACTCTTGCCTGCGGCAAAATCGCTGACAGAGTTTCTTCCGCTCTCTGAGTACCGCTGCCCATGAATTTCAGCTCATCACAGCCGCATTTCGGGCATTTGTCGGAAAGCTTCATGGAAAAGCCGCAGTAGTGGCACATAAGCCGACCGTTATCTGCGTGATATGTAAGCGATATGCTGCACTTCGGGCAGGTGACTGCTTCACCGCACGTTTTGCATGCAACAGCTGTATTGTAGCCTCGCCTGTTGATAAGTATTATAGACTGCTCTCCGCAGTCAAGATTTTTCTGAAGCGCCGTTATAAGAGCGTTGCTGAAGTTGGAATTGTTTCCGAAAGCCCGCTCTTCATTCATATCGGCGACCTCAACTTCCGGAAGAACAGCATTTCCGTATCTGTTTTTCAGCGTGCAGAGCGTGTACTTGCCGCTTTGCGCCGCATAGTAGCTCTCCACCGACGGAGTAGCGCTTGAAAGCACGAGCAGCGCACCGTGGTAGGCACAGCGAAGCTTTGCGACCTCTCGTGCGTGAAAACGTGGATTCTGTTCCGATTTATATGTGGACTCCTGCTCTTCGTCCATAATGATAAGCCCTATTTTTTCAAAAGGGGCGAACACAGCGCTTCGTGTGCCGACAGCAATCTTTGCCTTGCCCTTGCGGACACGCTTCCATTCATCAAGCCTTTCGCCCATTGAAAGTGCGCTGTGGAATATCGCAACCTCCTGACCGAAGCGAGCCTTGAACTGCATTATAAGCTGCGGTGTGAGCGCAATTTCCGGAACCATCACGATAATACCACGGTCAGTCCTGACCGCCCGCTCCATAAGCTTCATGAAAACGGAGGTCTTGCCGGCACCCGTAACACCGTACAAAAGCGAAACGGCAGCTTTTCCTGCCTCAAAAAGCTTTGAAAGCTTATCAAAAGCGGTCTGCTGTTCATCGGTCAGAATTATCTCATTTGCTTTTGACATCGGCTTATGCTCAGGGATACGATAGACCTCTCTGACAAACGTTTCGCACACGCCTTTTTTCACAAGAGTATCTATAACGGATTTTGATGCTCCCGTAAAATAGCGAAGCTCCTTTTCCGAAGCTTCGCCTGCCGAGCAGAGCAGCTCGTATACCTCCTGCTGCCGTGGAGTAAGCTTTACTTCAAAGGCAGCTTCACTTAGCCTTATCATCGTTTCCGATGCGTCACGCACCCTGCGCAGCGCTTTCTCTTGTTTATTAACAATGCCAAGCGACATAAGCTCACAAAGCGGCTTCGTTTCGCAGTCGGTTTCAAGAAGAGCAAAAAGCTTTTCCTGCTTTATCTCTTTGCCCACAGGCGGCATAAGCTCCAAAACGGCATTCTGCTCGTCTGAAAGCTCATGATCCGACATCTTATCAGACAACGAGTAAACGCATGATATGCGGTAGTTGATGCCTACCGGTAGCATTGCCCGAATTGTGTCGAATCGTGTGCAGTAGCAGCGCTGCGAAAGCTTTTCGGAAAGCGATGTAAGCTCCTCTGTAAGCAGCGGATAATTATCGGGAGCTGAGTATACAAATTTCAGTTTATCGCTCGGAGCTTCCTCTTCAAACAGGTCGGTCACGAGCGCCTGACGTTTTCTGTTGCCGCTTCCGAACGGAACTATCACACGGGAGCCTTTGAAAACTCGGTCTTTCAGAAAATCCGGCACTATATAATCAAACGGCTTGTCGAAGCTATAAAGCGTTTTATCGACAGCCGTTCTTGCAATGAGCACGCTCATCAGTTGTGAATTGTCTCTTCTTCGATGATATCGAACTTGTGCTGCTTGAACTCTTCAATTGCAAGAAGCACGGGTTTCTCGTCGCAGATCTCGCCACGCTCATTGTAGTCATCTGTTATGTCTCTTGCACGCTTTGCAACAGCGATAACGAGAGAATAACGGCTCTGTCTGCCTTCGAGCATATCGTCAATATTCGGTTTGTACATGATTGATTCCTCCTGTATTGTAAGCCCGATCATAGATCACGGGCGATTCATCGTGCTTATCTGCCGCTGCGGATGATCTCAACTATCTTTGCTGCAGCTTCATCAACTGTATTGTTGACAACGGAATACTTGAAATGCTTTACCTGGTCAAGCTCGCTCTTTGCAAGTGCAAGGCGCTCTTTAATGACCTCTTCGCTTTCGGTTTGTCTGCCTCTGAGACGCTTTTCAAGCTCTTCAAGACTCGGCGGAAGAATGAAAACGCTCTCGACCTCGGGCATTTTCTTCATGACCTGCATGCAGCCCTGAACGTCGATCTCAAGGATAACATCGTAACCCTGCTCAAGCTTGTTGAACAAAGGCTTTTTCGGCGTGCCGTAATAGTTTCCTGCGTACTGAGCATACTCAAGAAAACCATCTTCCTTAACAAGCTGCTCGAAGTCCTCTTTCGTCTTGAAAAAATAGTTGACCTTGTCCTTCTCGCCCTTGCGTTTTTCTCTTGTAGTTGCCGAAATACTGATAGCAACGTTTTCGTCAAGTTCGAGTATCTTCTTGATAACTGTTCCTTTTCCTACGCCCGACGGGCCTGCTATCAGATAGATCTTACCTTTCACTGTTGTTTTCCTCCTCAATTCGTGAATTGATCGTTTCTGCCACTATTGCGCTCAATATGATCTGTCCGCAGTCGGTGAAGATCACCGAGCGGCTTTTTCTTCCGTAGCAGGCATCAATAAGCCTGCCCTTGTCACGAGCGTCCTGTACCATTCGTTTTATGGGGGCGGAATCGGGGCTTACCACTGCGACGATCCTGTCGGCGGAAGCGAGATTTCCAAACCCTATATTGATAAGCTTCATAAGCCTTTCCTCACCGTTACTCGATGTTCTGTATCTGTTCTCTGATCTTCTCAAGCTCCGCCTTGATGTCTACTACCTTATGAGCAAGAGCTGCATCTGTAATCTTAGAGCCGATCGTGTTTGCCTCACGGTTCATCTCCTGAACGATAAAATCAAGCTTTCTGCCGACGGGGCCGCCGTTTTCAAGCACCGTTTTCATCTGCTCGAAATGGCTTCTCAAACGCACTGTTTCTTCATCAACGGCTATCTTGTCGGCAAATATCGCAGCTTCTGTAGCAATACGCTGCTCATCGACAGACGCTGTACCGAGCAGCTCCTTTATGCGCTCCTCAAGCTTCTGCTTGTACTCGACAACGATAACGGGCGCTCTTTGCTCGATCTCACCGACGATGGAGATGATCGTTTCGCACCTGCCGAGGACATCGGCTTTCATGCGCTCGCCCTCTGCCTCTCTCATTGCGATGAAATCAGAAAGCGCCGATTCTACTGCCGGCATTACTTCGTTGAGTATCGCCTCTTCGTCTTCCGGCTTCTTGCGTACCGTGATGACATCGGGATATCTACCGATAAGCGAAGCGCTTGCGTCGTTTTCAACGCCGCACTCTTCCGCTATACGTGCAAGAGCGTCGGCATACGCTTTTGCAAGCGGCGCATTTACGCTTATTTCTGCGTCAACGCTGTCGCTGCTGCCCACGGAAACAAAAACATCGACCTTACCCCTGCTGAGCTTTGACGATATATACTTCCTCACGGGGTCTTCTATAAAACCGTAATCACGGGTAACACGCATTCCGACTTCAAGATATCTATGGTTTACCGATTTCATCTCGACAACGATATTTCTTGAAGCACCATCGGGCGTTTCGGCTGTGATCTCGCATCTGCCATAGCCCGTCATGCTGTTCACCATTATGATCGCTCCCTTCAATTATTCTTTCAAAAATGCGCCTCGCACACTTACTTCATTCTATCATAATATTATATCAGAAGAAGCGGCAAATTGCAAGGGATAATGAATGTTTAACTATTTTGTAACAGTAATAAACCGACTTCGCCAAAAAACGAAGTCGGTCAATGAAAATTATGAGCCAAGCATTATATAAACGATCGTTGAGAACAGACAAAACGCCGCCGTAGCACCATAAACGATGTACGAAACAGCCTTAACTGCGCCGGTGTTCTTTTTGTTTTCAACAGTGAACTCGTCAAATGCTGCGCCGATGAAAAATGCACCGAGCACCATTGTCGGCACGATATAGCGGTAATCCATCGAGCAGTTATGCGGAAAGTCAAAACAGAACTTGATGAAGTAGCAGAATAAAAGGATCTGATAGAACAGAACAAATACTTTCTCTGTTGTATCTGTATGCTTCGTCTTCTTTATCGCAAAATAAACCGTCGCCGCAAGTGAGATTACGATCATCACTATATTGAGGATAAGAAGTATCCTGCAAAACGGTGTTATCGCTTCTACCGAATCAGCATAGTTGTACTCACCGAAAAGCGATGTCTTGACGATCGCTACGAACGGATTGTACTCATAGAACTCTGCACCTGTCGCTATTCTGTTCAGGAATACATTCCTGAAAGGATGATAAGTAAGATCGAACAATCTCTCGTAGACAGACTTGTCGCCGATATACTGATCGGATTTTTCGGAAAGCTTCTGAACATAAGTCAGCGGGACCTCGAATTTTACCGCATTCCTGATCGAGAACCAAAGGCCGAGAGGCAGACAGACCACACCGAAAATGCAGTACTGCAAAATATTATCGTAGACCTTCTTTTTCTCGGTGATAAGCTTCATCAGGAAAACAACAGCTATCGGAACAGCCACAAGTGCGCCCGAAAGCTTTGTTGACATTGCAAGTCCTATTGAAAGCGCAATGAAAAGAATGTTCTTCGTTGTCGGGTCTTCATACCATTTAATAGTGGTGTAAACAGACAGCAAAACAAAAAGAAGAGCGAGAATATCGTTGTTGACAGAACCGGCGAGAATGATGAATGTCGGGTGAAAAGCAACGATCGACAGAGCCACAAGGAGAGGTGCGCCCTTTAAGCGAAGAGCGCTGAATATCCTTTCGCAGACGAGCATACAGCAAGACGAATAGAAAAGCGTTAAAAACTGTATGCTGCCTACAGCTCTCGAATAGCTCATTCCGAATGTGGTGAGTATTCTCATCCACATAGCCGCTAAAAGATGATGGAGCGGCGGATGATAGAACTGCGCCTTTGTTGTCGGGTCGAAATCGGGCAGTGTAAAGCCGTTATTGTAAAAATGCTCTATATAAGCCGAATGACCCTTGTCGCCGCCGAAGCTGTAAAGATCATGCTGGCGAACTCGAACGCTCTCCGAAAGCGGCGTGTATATAACATAGTTCAATCTCAGCACAAAACCTGCCGCCATCAGCAAAATAGCGATATTTCGTGTCGTAAGCTTTTTGTCAACGTAAAGATACCCTGCAAATACAGCTATCGTCAGAAGCGACATTATCGGGAAAACAACGCCGCCCATCTCCTTGGTTTTATCGAACAGAAGAGAGGAAAGAATGCACAGCCCGGCAAATATTGCAGCAAGACGCTTTATCACCTTGCTCTCGATATCGGGCTTTTGATTGACAGCATTGGAAGGCTTTGCAGACGCCTTTGAAGCTTTGGACGATTTGCTCATATTACTTTCCGTCCTTTGTTTCGTGGTACGATTTTTCTGTATTTACATTCCATACAGCGTTCTTGTCGTTAGAGCCTGTCTTGATAGCCTCAACAGCCTTGAATGCTGTGACCATAGAATGATCCATGTTGTTGTAGCGGTGCTGACCGTTTCTGCCGACGCAGAAGAGGTTGCCGTACTTGTTGAGCTGGTCAACAAGAGTATCCATCTGAGCGTATGTATCAAAGTAAGCAGGATATGCTTTCTTTACACGCTCACGGTGAGAGTCAATGACCTGATCCGTTGTGATGATTCCCATTGTCTGAAGTTCTTTAGCTGCAAACTCGATGCACTGCTCGTCTGTCATATTCCAGAAGCTGTCGCCCTCGTCGCAGAAATACTCAAGACCGATCCATACATACTTTTCGGGATCTGTAACGAGATACGGGCTCCAGTTGTTGAACACCTGGATACGGCCGAGCTTTACATTTGTGTCCTGAACATAGATCCAGCAGTCGGGAACGATGTTTGAAAGCGTCTTGATCTCTGTTTCGTTCTTGAGGTTGAGCTTGTCAACAAGAAGACCTACTGTAACGAAATCTCTGTAAGGAAGACCCTTTGCGATCTCAACGATATCATCGGACGGCTTGTCACCTGTCATGCCGACAACAAGATCCTTTACAGGCATTGAGGAAATGAAGATATCACCCTCGATAGTCTCAGTGCCGTTTTCTGTCTCACAGACTACCTGAGTTACAGTGTTGTTGTTGAGCACGATATTTCTTACATCGTGACCCATAAGGATAGTACCGCCGAGCTTTTCGACCTCGGAAGCAACTGTCTCCCAGAGCTGACCGGGACCGTACTTCGGGTACCAGAACTCTTCGATAAGCGAAGTTTCGACTTCCTTGTTGTCCTTCTTGCCGCCGAATGCCTTTTTGAACATATCCTTTATAACGGCACGGATCGAAAGACCTTTAACACGCTGTGCGCCCCAGTCTGCCGAGATCTCGCTCGGATGACGTCCCCAGAGCTTTTCCGTGTAGCCCTCAAAGAACATGCTGTAGAGCTTTTTACCGAAGCGGTTGATATAGAAATTGCCGAGGCTGTCTTCCGGCTTCTTTACGATGCACGCCTTAAGATAGCTGAAGCCTGCAACCATCGTAGTGCCGAAGCCCATGCCCTTTATCGTGCTCCACTTCATGGAGATAGGATAATCGAAGAAGTGCTTGTTGAAATAGATACGGGAAACTCTCTGTCTTATGAGCATTACCCTGTCTTCCTTGTTCGGGTTGGGGCCGCCTTTTTCAAGCGGCTTCTCTCTGCCGAGCTTTTCGTCGTCAAAGCTGTTTACGCCCTGGATAGGCATCATAGCTTTCCACCAGTTCATAACGCTCTCGTCTTTCGAGAAGAAGCGGTGGCCGCCGATATCCATTCTGTTGCCGTTGTATCTTACGGTCTGAGAGATACCGCCGATAGCCTGAGTACCCTCAAGGATAACTACCTCATAATCATTTTTTCCGCCGTCTTTAAGAAGCTCGTATGCGGCTGTAAGACCGGCAGGACCTGCTCCGATAATAACGATCTTTTTCATTACTGTTCCTCCGCTATAATAATGTTAGAATTGATCTCCTCGTCTGTTTCGACCTTGCGGTAAAGGATAAACTTTCTTGCGCAGAAGTTCCATATGTAAACGAGAACTGTTGCGATAAGCTTGCCAACGATGTAATATTTATCGGTCGGGATAAGCGAACCGAACGTGGCATTTTTTACAAAGTAGCCAACTCCGAAGAAGCCTTCCATCGCAAAGGGTGCGATGATAAGCTCGGTAAGTCCCAATCCGATTATACCGATAACAGCAAAGGCAATAAAATCGACGATGCGGTTCTTGACCTTAGCCTTGGCAAATACCCAGAAGGTAGAAACGATATAGTTGACCGTAAGCCCTGCGATAAAGCCGAAAACCGTAGCGCCTTTTTCGGGCATATGCAGAAGCTCTCTGAAAAGTATCAGAACGCCGATATCGGCAACGGTAGCAATGCCGCCGACAAAAAGGCTTCTGAAAAACTGAATGAAAGTGTTCGTTGTTTCTTCAATAAAAAGTGTGTTGAACCATTTTTTTATCATCTGAAAAATCTCCTAAAAAATCACATACAATGGTATTGTATCACATAATTGCTGATAAAACAATATATTATTCATAATTTTTCCGAAATTCACAAAAAAACAACCGGCAAAAAAACTGCCGATCGTTTTTTGAATACTATTCGGTTCGTTTTATACTTCCGTTCCGATCGGGTAATCCGAGGGGAAGCCTACGGAATAACGCAGAACATAAAGTGCGTCCTGAGTCGATACAATGCCGTCTTTATCAACATCGGACAGAGGGCTGACGGGAATTTCCGCTAATCCTACAGAAGCTCTGAGCAGCATAAGCGCATCGTCGGCGGCTATCATACCATCGCCCGTAACGTCACCTACCATGCCGCTTACGGGCTTCGGAGGTGTGTCGGAATCCGTATCCGAATCAGACGAATTATCGGTATCGGAATCGATGTCCGTGTCACTGTTTACGGTTTCGGTATCTGTATCGGAAGCATTGTCTGTGTCGCTGTTCACTGTTTCCGTGTCTGTATCGGAAGCGTTGTCTGTGTCGCTGTTTACTGTTTCCGTATCTGTATCGGAAGCGTTGTCTGTGTCGCTGTTTACGGTTTCCGTATCTGTATCGGAAGCGTTGTCTGTGTCGCTGTTTACGGTTTCCGTATCTGTATCGGAAATATTGTCTGTGTCACTGTTTTCTGTTTCCGTATCTGTATCGGAAGAGTTGTCTGTGTCGCTGTTTACTGTTTCCGTGTCTGTATCGGAGCCGTTGTCTGTGTCGCTGTTTACTGTTTCCGTGTCTGTATCGGAACCGTTGTCTGTGTCGCTGTTTACGGTTTCCGTGTCTGTCTCGGAACCGTTGTCTGTGTCGCTGTTTGCGGTTTCGGTGTCTGTGTCGGAACCGTTATCTGTATCGCTGTTTACAGTTTCGGTGTCTGTATCGGAAGTGTTTTCCGAATCGCTGTTTACAGTTTCCGTATCCGTATCGGATTCAACACCGATAGAATCAGTCTCATCGATCTCGTCGGTGTCGCTCGATACCTGCGTATCTGTATCGGTATCGATCGGATCAAACGGAACGAACGGCAAAACTATCTCTTTTGATGCCTGCACGGGGATCTTTGCGGCGGAAGCATTAAGCGATACAGCCGTGACCGCAGAGGCAAGCAAAGCTGCTGTCAGTACCAAAGAAAAAAAACGTTTCATTTCTATAATCTCCTTTATGATTTAAAATATTCACTTATCCTGTTTTTATCAAGCGCCTCGCCTATCACGATTATGACAGACTGACCGCTGCTTATCGGTCTGATCTCGGTGCTTATCCGTGAGGCGTTTATCTCATACCATATATCATTCTGCTTTGTAAAACCCTTGATCCTGAAAACATCACCGCAGCTTTTGTCGTGAAGGATGTTTTCGGCTGTTTCTTTCAGCTGCGGCACTTCCGGATCGATATTCATAAAGTATACCGAATCATAACCGTCGTTTTCACTGTGAAGCTTTATAAAGTCGGCTTCCTTACAGCCGCTTTCGGAAATAGCTGCAAGGTCATCATTAGTAAGGCTGCTCCACGGCTTTGCTATATAATATGAAAACGGATCTCTGTCGCTGCGAATGCGCTCCATAGCTTTTTTGATCCTTAACAGCGTCGGTTCTGCCTCTTCCCCGGAGTTTTCGATGCGGCTGAAAAGTATCGTTCCTGCAACGGCTGCCTGAGAAGCAAGCAGATAGTCCGAATGAGGGGACACCTCGCCGAGAGTCGGATCAGCTATTGTGATAACGGAACCTTTCCTGTACATTCTGTCAAGCGGAGACTCACGCAGTGTATCAAAAAACTCATCGACATCAAAAACGCCGGACGGCTCGATAACTACTCTGTCATATCCCGACATAGCCATTGCGATAAGCTTTGTTTTGAAGCGCCGCTGATGGCAGTCACGATCGCAAGCACCTGCAACCATCTCAATGCCGCACCCAGCGTCTGAAAGCTCGCCGAGCAGCATCGTATCTACATTCACGGCACCAAAGTCATTTTCGAGTATACAGACCTTATGACCTTTATCCATAAGATAGCGGACATATATTTTCATAAATGTAGTCTTTCCCGAACCGAGAAAGCCCGTGATAAGATCAACTGTTGTCATAAAATTACCTCAAAAAGAATTGTACCACATCGATAGCGTATTTGCAAGTAAAATGACAAATTGTTACAAATATAACAGAAAGCCTTCATGTATGGTCAGCATGAAGGCTCATAAACTATTTTCCAACGTATTTCTTCATCACCGCATAGTGAGTATAGCCGTCTTTTGTATCTGTCGTTCTGTACTCCGAAAAATCTCTCAGAAGATCGCCCAGGAGCTTCTTGTTAGCTTTTCCTTTATAATCGGAATCCTTGACGATCAGTCCGAACGCCGCAATGACCGCAGCTGCATCGACATTGGCGGTTTTTGCCTGCTTAAGCTCGTCAAGCGTGATAGCTTTGGTGAAAACAAGGTCTTCACCTTCGGGCGATTTGTAGTGTATCTCCACAAATGCAAATTCGTCACTCTTTTCAGATGAAGAAGCCTGAACGTATCGTGACGGATATGTTTGCTTAGCCTCGCCACGCTTGAACTCGATAAGTGCCGCTGTATTATGCTCGGAACCGATGCCGTCTACAGCTTTTTCCGTGTCGTGAAATTCCTGCTGAGTAAGCTTTCTGAAATCGTAGCCGATAAGCCTGTATTCACTGACATATTCGGGATTAAGCTCAACGGAGATCTTTACATCCTTTGCGATGGTAACAAGGCTTGAAACGAGTTTTTCCCAGAGCATCTCGATTATATCGGCAGGATTGGAAACGAATGTATAGTTGCCGTTTCCGTTTCTTGCGAGCGTTTCCATTTTATCATCCTTGAAATTACGCTCGCCGTAGCCCACGATAGAAAGATAAATACCGGTGTCTCGTTTGCTGTAGATAAGTTCCCTCAAGCTTCCCTCGCTTGTAACGCCGAAATTGAAATCACCGTCGGTGAAGATAAAAATGCGGTTGTTCTTCTCCTTGCCGAAGTGCTCGGTAAGATATGAGTAGGCATTTTCAAGACCTTCGCTGCCGTTTGTGCAGCCGCCGATACCGTCTATCGACAGAATAACATCAACTACCTTGTCAAGATCGCCGCACTCGATGTTCTTTGCAACGGTTACTGTATTATCGCTGTAAGCTATAACGGACAGAACATCGCCCTCTTTAAGCTTGCTGACGATCGCCGCCATTGACATCTGAACGAGGATCCACTCGTCCTCCATGCTGCCCGACACATCAACGAGGAATGCAAGGTTCTGCTTAACGTCATTTCTTGCTTTTTTACCTTTCAAGCCGAGGAACATCAGCTCTTTTTCGTCGTTCCACGGGCATTTGCCGACCTCTGCCGTAACAGAGAACAGACCGCCGTCATCGGGCAAAGGAAGATCAAACGTATACGAGTTGATAAGCTCCTCTATCCTGACAAAGCTCTTGTCGATATATTTGTCGCCGAGTATCTTGCTCCTCAGATATGTCCACGAAGCAGTGTTGACGTTTGCAGAATAGATAAGCTGCGGCGAATCGAGCGGACTATGCTGCTCGTTTTCCGGAACATCATGAGTTTCGGCAGTGCTGAATTCGGCACTCGGTGCAGACATACTTACCGAAGGAGCTGCCATGCCCATCATGCCTCCGGGAGCTGCCATTTCTTCAGGAGCGCAAGCGTCAGCCATAGCAAAAGCTTCCCGTGACGAGTTTCTCATAGGCACAGATGCAAGCGGCTTTGCACCGCCGAAAAGCGGATTAGGAAATCCTTTCGCCATCGACTGTGAAAAGCTTTCACGGCTGTAATTATACTTTCTGAAAAAAGTCCAGTTCGGCGAATAGTATGCCTTATCGTTCACCTGAATATCGGCGCCGAAGCAGCTTTTGCAAAGCTTTGCTGTCTGATCCGGTGAATATCCGAGCTTTTTGTAAAAGCACTGCATCTCCTCATACTGTCTTTTTGTCATTTCATAATACTGTCTGTTTCTTTTTTCAAACATATCCGATATACCTCCAAATGTTATTTGAAACATTACCCGATTTGATTGTAGCATATTATAGAAGCATTATTTATCAAAAAAATATGAACAATATTTAAAATTTATTGAAAATAACAACAAATTGTTTTATAATGGAAATCAGAAAAAAATGTAAAAAAATTTCCGTATCAGGTGAGGAATTCATATTGCTCGTGCGACTAATTATCAAGAAAGCCGATAAAGCTTATCAGACAAAAACAATTATTTACATAATCAGGGAGGAATCACCATGAAAAAGAGATTAATTTGTGCAGCACTTATTGCAGCAATGGTTATCAGTACAAGCGCATGCGGACAGATGTCGTCAACGGAGAAAATGGACACGCTGTTTGCAGACCCGACAAACGGCTCAACATACAAAACAGCCGATGGCGACGCAGGCGATGACGGCGGCGAAGCGATACCCGAAGCCTACACTGCTATGGATCGAACGGCAGCAGACGGAGAGGGACTTACAGTCGAACCATCTGTTAACACTGCACCCGTAGGCGACGCAACGATCGATGATCCCACAGACAAAGATCTGCCCGAAGCAGGTCAGCTCACGGCAGGTCAGTGGAGCGACAACGACAACTGGGGCTTCTTCTCGAACCTCGTAACTTCGGGAACTATAAGCTTCCCCAGCTTCGGTATTGATCCTACCAACAGAACAATGATCACCGTTAAGGGAAAAGACGGCAGCGCAGTTGCCAATGCAAAGGTTCGCCTGTTAGACAAAGACGGCGGCCAGCTGTGGAGTGCAGTTTCCGACAAAAACGGCGTTGCATATCTTTTCGCACAGGGCGATAAAGAAGCAGCTTCCGTTGAAGTTGAGAGCGGCGGCAAGAAGCAGAACTTCGCAGTTGAAGGCTCTTCCTCTGGCGGCGAGCAGAACAAAAACAAAGCAAAGGCAACCGAAATGGAAGTAACATTTGACGGCAGCGGCAAGCTTTATAAGTCTATGGACGTCATGTTTATAGTTGATACAACAGGCTCCATGTCCGACGAGATGCTCTTCCTTCAGAGCGAGTTCACAGCTATTACAAAAGAGATCGGCGCAGCAGACACACGCTACTCCGTTAACTTCTACCGTGACGAGGGCGACGATTACGTTACAAAATGCAGCAAGTTCACATCAAATGTAAGCGATGTTCAGGCTATGCTCAATAAAGAAAGCGCAGACGGCGGCGGAGACTGGCCCGAGGCAGTTGCAGAAGCACTTACCGATACAATGAACGCCGACGACTGGAAAGACGAGAGCGTTAAGCTTGCGTTCCTGATCTACGATGCACCTCCGCACGACGAGAAAGAAGCAGAGCTTCTTAAAGCAGTTGAAACCGCAGCTGCAAAGGGTATCAGACTTATCCCCGTAGTAGCTTCCGACAACGACAGAGACACAGAGCTTTTCGGCCGTGCGATCGCTATCGCAACAGGCGGCACTTACGTATTCCTTACAGACGATTCCGGTATCGGAAACTCTCACGAAGAGCCGATCATCGGCAGCTATGAAGTACGTCCGCTCTACAACATCATCATTGATGTTATAAACAGCTACAAGCAGTAACCGCCACGCCGGGATTAACGGCAGGCGATGAAAAAAGGCCGGGCAGCCAAGAGGCTGTCCGGCCAAATTTTTAGTTAACGAGCCGGGCAATATTGTCTCAGCCAGTCTTCCGCTATACCGATAAGCTCGCTGTCGATCGGTTCTTTCAGAAGTCTGCGGTAATCCTTGTTCACTTCAAGTATGCTGATGTTATCATCAGACTTTCTTAAAACATGGCCGAGCCTTTCGGGGGCATAACAGCTTATATGCGGCTGCTCCTTGAGCAGATCGAGATTCCGGTGATCCGCCTGGATATCGGCTGTTCCTGTTACCGCAAGAACAGGTCTTCCGTATTTTTTCAGGATATCGGCAAAATCCTGTGATGAGTACGAACCATGTTCTCTGAGCCATTTTGCAGGCATAAAAGCACCTCTGACAAAGATCTTCTCCTTATCTGTCTTACTGCTTTTTTCAAACATATCATCGATCATCGCAAGCTGTTTTTTCAGATCAAACGATCTTTTCAACAGCGCACCCGAAAAGCCGTCTTTCTTCCCTATCTCCTCGGCTGCAAGCGTATTCTGATAATACAGCGCATCTTTCAGTGAAGTTGCTGCACCGCCAAGCAGGATAAGTCCAGCTGTATCTTCCTTTTCCGAAAGAAGCGTCGCTATCATTGCCCCTTCACTGTGTCCACAGACGATAACTCTGTTCTCGTTAACATACGGCTGCTCTTTCATATACCGAACTGCCGATACTGCGTCGTTCACAAGGTCTGACAGCCCTGCCGCATTAAAGCTGCCGCCCGATCTGTGCGTGCCTCGCTTGTCATAGCGAATGCAGGCAAACCCCTGCTCTGCAAACAGATTTGCAAGATCTTTGTAGATATCGGAATGAAAGCCTGCTCCGTTTCCGTCACGGTCGAGCTTTCCCGTACCCATTATGATAACAATGGCAGGCGACTTTCTGTTTTCGTCTGTATACGTAACGGTCGCACCAATATCAAATTCGCCTTTTATCGTAACTTCTTTTTCTGTAATTTTCATTTCATTCACCTCACAAAACGATAAGCCAGATGGTTTTACTCACAATATGAGTAATCATATGCGCCGCCATCGCATACTGCAAACCATATTTTCTGTAAAGCCATCCGAAAACAAGACCGAAAGAGCCGTTCAACAGGAAACATCTGAATACAAGCATCGGTGTAAGTGAACCGAACATATTGGCAGTTGACGGAAGATGTCCTGCGGCAAATAGTGCGGCGGCAATTATGTTCGCAATAATAAGAACTTTTTCGGGAACAGTTTCCGCTTTTCTGCAAAAAAGCTTCCGGATGATGAGTGCTGTCAGGCTCATAAAGAACAGCCTCATCATTACCTCTTCGATGATTCCGCCGTATAGTACAGCCGAGATCCATGTTACTGTGTCAAAACTGCCTGCTGCAGCATAATAATCTTTTAGTTCGGGGATCCATTTTGCAAATGTAAAAGCGTCCGCACACAAAACAAGACCTGCTGCCGCACCCCACAGCAAAGCGGTGAGAGTTTCTTTTTTAGTAAAACGAAGCGGCTTTATAAGACCCAGCTTTTCGGCGACAATATAACCGAAAAAGCTGCATATAACAACGTAGATAATGATCGAGATAAGCGAGCTTATCAAAAGCAATTCCCTGCTGCCGCCCTGTGCCAGCGCTTGTTCAAGCAAATCTTCGTCAAGATTCGCCAACGAGTATTCAGCAGTGAACCAGCCGCCTACAACAGCAACGGGCAGCATGCATAGTGTAAACAAAAACGGTTTTTTCAAAGCTTCAAGTTTTTTCATTTTTTACCATCCTCAATTACAGGTGCGGAAATAATAGATATGCTCCTGTTTTTTCCGCCTTCCTCCTGTTTTGAATATTTCGCAAGCAGATCTCTGTACTCTTTCAAAAAGTTTTCAAATGATTCATCGGTAAGCGTAAGCATACATGTCCTGAGCATGAGCATATCGCCAACAGGATCGCTGTTTCCTTTTTCGCTGTACTTTTGAAAGCTGCCGTATATCGCCATCAGGAACTGATATGCAGCATCGGAAATATCGGATGACGTTTCACCCGTCCACTTATTCTCGTTGAACGCCAACAGCCTTTCGAGGCTTCCCCTCACCTTCCGTTCCTCTTTGACTATAAGGACCTCTTCTTTCAGAAGATAATTTATATGCCTGTACAAAGTCGGCGCCGGAACATCGGGTATCGCTTCGGATATCTGCTTCGTTGTTGCCGCTGTGTTTCCTTGAAGGAACTGCATTATCTTCATTCTGACAGGATTTGTAATAACGTCTGAAAGCTTCATCGGAACACCACCTTTCTCAATATTTATTATATTATCATTTTTGATAATAGTCAATATTGTTCATAGATTGTTTACAATTAAGCGATAAAAAAATCTCCCGAACACAAAACTGCATTCGGGAGATTATTGAATTATTACAGATCATCGGATACTTCGATCTTCTGACCCATTTTTTCTATATCTCTGAAGCCTACGGAGTAGCGCAGCGTTGTAACTGCGTCGCCTGTATCAACAACAGAGTTTTCGTCAACATCAGCGAATAAGAAATCCTCGCCCTTAAGCTTATCAAGGCCTATCGAATGACGGATCATAAGGAGGGCATCGTTTGAATCGATCGCACCATCGTTATTGGCGTCACCGAAAACTCTTGTTCTCTTGGGAACTATCTCTGTCTTTTTCGCCTTGAATATAGCAGTATAAGTGATCTCGTCGCCCTTGATCTTCTTTTCCCACTCTGCAAATTCATACTCGAAAACAGCATCGGCAGGGTGAGTCGGAAGCTCTCCTACGTATTCAACGGGAGCATCAAAAGAAGCCTCGGTCGAATAAAGAACATCACCGTTCCAGTTGATCCATTTTATCTGATATATACGCTCCGTCTCATCATAACGAGCGATATACTCATTTTCGCCAAGCTTTTCAAACTCTCTGAAAGTGTAAACGTAATACCTGTCGGAGGGTCTTGTCGGCTGCTTGCCTGTGTACTCAACAACATCACCGTAATTAGCTTCCGCAGTTGCCAAAACGGAACCGTCATAGTTTTTCCAGGTGATCGTCAGGAGCGAAGTCTTGAGTGTTTCTTTAAAAACAGCCTCATACGTTGTATCTCGCTTTGCAGGAACAACGTCGGCATTCCATCCGTCAAATGTATAGAAAACATCATCATTATCGGGCTTTGTCGGAGTTTGTCCATGATATTTGGGAGTCTCGCCGTAAGGACAATCGGCAGTCTCAAGCACCTCTCCGTTACCGATCCATGTGATCAGGAAGTTTCTGAGCGTCTTGTTATACTCTGCACGCAGAAGCATGGATCCGTCATACTGCGAATCGCCTTTAACGACTGTCCAGTCTGCAAACTGATACTCATACTGAGCGTCGCGGCTCTTTACGGGAGCATCGTAAGGATAATCGGGGATCTGACCGAACCAGTGCTCGATACTGCAAAGCTCTGTACCGTCTTCATCTTCCCAGCGTGTCACTCTTTTATATCCTGCATAGATCTTCGTATCTTTTGTAATGGGCTTTGTAAAATCGAAAGGCTCGGTGAAATCAGCGTCGGCATACCAGCCGTCGGGTGATCCCAGGTTCTTGCCTGTCTCGCCGGGAACAGCGCCGATATCACGAGGAACTGCCGCTGTATTGCCTTCTTCTACTTCAACCGTACGGTTAAGCGCTTCTACAGGCATAACGAACTCAACGTTATACAACTTTGTATTTGAAGTTCTTTCAAACTGTGCGGTATACGTAATAGTTTTCTGTCCACGCTGAACAACAGTTTTATCTGTTATCGCAGGCGACCAACCCTTGAATTTCTTGCCTGCTGCTGCAGGCTCTTTTCCGTTATAAACAGGGCGCTCGCCGTCGGCTGTAAGCTCATCGGTTTCAAGAACATCGCCGTTTTCATTTTGCCAGACGATCGTGTGGAGCATCAGAGGAGTTCTTTCGATCTCAAGTTCATCGGGATTATATATATATATCGTATCGGGATCATAGTTGTAATCTATATACGCCGCAGAGGATATTTTTATAGTAAATCCGATAAGATTGCCCGAATTATCGGTAACACGGTATCCTGCGTCTGCTCCCTGGAAAAACAGCTCTCCGTTCTCGCCTATTGTGCTGCTGTCACTGTTAGTAACATCAACAAGATAACTCAGCCCGCCGATAGAAACATGATTCCACATATGAGGGCCGCTCGAAGTGCCGTATCTGCTCTGGCACTTCATTTCGCCGGTAATCAGATTGCACTTAACGTCGCTGTTGAAGGTGTACATATCGCAAAGAAACTTGAACGCTTTGGAATAACCTTCGCAGACAACTTTTGTATCGGGATCGTTGTCAAATACGGAGATCAACTGCCACGGATCACCGTAAGGGATTTCTTGTGATTCATCTATAGCTTCATAGTTATAATCAACAAGGCTGCAGATCTTATCTTTGAAGTACTGTAAAACTCTGTAGTCAGACCAATTCTTGTCCACACTGTTTACAATCCCTCTTGCTGTTTTAACAGCATTCTGAACAGGAGCCATCTTTTCGGGATCGATCGTCAAAAAGCCTCTGCTGTAATCGAAAGAAACAGGAAATGCAAACTCCTGGCCGTCGGAAGAAGGCTTTGTCGATACACCGGAAGTCTTGTCATACCAGAACAGCTCATAAGGATGATCGACCATCAAAGCAGAGATGATAGAATCAAAATTGAATCTTTTGAAATCTTCCTTAGGGCCAAGACGAGAGCGAAGCTCTTCTCTTGTAATATTAAAACGAGTAGAAGTAAGTTCGCCGTTTACGACCTGATCTATCCTCTCACACAAAATGTCGTAAATAGCCTGTTCCTTTTCTCCCAGAGCGACCCTGCCCGATGCAGCAGGAAGCTTTGAAGAGCTTTCGTCTTTAATACCTGCCTGAAAGCGAAGATACCCCTCCAGCAAAACAGAACTGTCGGGAAGCTGTACTGCACAGTCAGACGTTACGGCGGTATTATCGATAGGATCAGCCGCAGCGGCAGAAGCAGCCGTACCGAAAGAACCGAATACCATTGCACCGCTCAAGAGCATTGCAAATAGTTTTGAAGTGTTTTTCATTTAGATTCTTTCCTTTCTTAAAGCTTATTTTATAATGCAGTATAATTATACACAATCATTATTCCATTGTCAAATCTTAATTTTTCATTATAATACAAGAAACGGCGAACAGAAAGCTCTGCCCGCCGCATTTGTTTTTATATGCCGTTGATCACGGATAAACTCTGTAAGTAGAGTCATAGTTCTGGTTGAAGTTGTTTGCCCAGTATGTCTGACCGTTTACATTGTAATATACGCAGAACTCGAAAGAGTTGTAATCGTCCATGTAAACTGCGTTGCTTACCCAGTTCTCTGTGCCGTTCTCGTTTGTGGAAACGTAGCTCATGGGCACATCTGTGTAAGAGTTCCAGTTATCGTTTGTGTATCTTACAACTACTTCCTTCTCGTAAGCGTAGTTCTGAAGCTCAACTGTAACTCTGTTGTTGTAGTTGTTGTAGAAAGGAGTGCCTCTCTTTACTGCGATGGGAGCACAGCCGATCGTCTCTCTTGTGTAGTCCTGACCGTTGTTGTTGTCCCAGTAAACGTTGCCGTTTGCCTCGTACTTGATAGCGAAATCAAGCGCATAGCTTGTTACGGAAGCTTTCCAGATCTTGGAACCGTCGGAAAGTGTTGTGAAAGGCTCAGCCTCAGCGTCTCTCCAATCCTCATCGAGGTAGTTGTATCGGATTGTTACTGCCTGATCGGAAGATGTGCTGTCTGTCTTAACATAGATGTTTCTTGTGTTGATACCATACTTGCAGAATGTCCATTCTGTAGAGTAAAGGCTTACTTCTGTAGTATCAGCATTAGCTGTTACCGTGCCGAACGATGCAGCAAGAACTGTGAGCATGCAAACTGCTGTGATTACTGCGAGTGCCTTCTTGAGTGATACTGTAGCTTTCATGATTTGTTCTCCTACAATAATAAATAAGGTGACAGGCACGGTAAGCCAGCCGTGCTTGTTTCCTTTTCAATGCCTAAGCTGTAGAATGGAAAGGAATGGTCTGACAT
>CACZYP010000003.1 GCA_902785425.1 uncultured Ruminococcus sp.
TGGATTGTATTAGTTCTCACAATCTCATACTTTTATTCGCTGGCGAGCGATAACTATTCGGTTCGGATACACTAATATAAATCAGGAGCGAAGCGACTCTGCAATTCCACTTTCCACTTTCCACATTCCACATTAAAAAACAGGAGCGAAGCGACTCATTAATTGTCCATTGTCAATTGTCAATTGTCCATTAAAAAAAGCCGGCAAGGACAGCGAACAACGCTGCCCTCACCGAAAACTGTAAATTACAAACAAAGTCAATAAACAAACACCGGCATGCCGATGTAAACCAGCTGATACAGCTCCCCTGCTGCTTCTACGGGGAGATTCACACAGCCGTGTGAGCCGTTCGATTCGTACATGTCGTCACCGAATGCGTCCTGCCAGTCTGCATCGTGGAAGCCTATGTCATCGGTGAATACCATCCAGTACGCAACTACCGTTTCGTAGTCGTCGCCCCTGAGCGTGGCGTTCTCTTCCATGTACAGTATGCTGTATATGCCGACGGGCGTGTCGTGCTCATCGTCGGGCAGACCTGTTACTACCTCCGACTCGAAGGCTACCTTTCCGTCTTTGTACATCCACATGTACTGCCCGTCGATAGATACCTCGGCGTAAGTGTTGCCGTAGTAGCCCAAAGCGCTGTAGTCAACGCCGTGCTTGTACCACCATTTGTCGCTCTCTTCGCTTCTGTTCGTAAGATCGAGCGTTACGGACTTCTTCTCCACCACATACGAGCGGAGCATCTCTGCGGCATAATCGTTGTCAAGCTGCCAGCCGTAGTAGCTGTTATCTATCTCGACAGTCTCGCCGCCGTGAGTGATAAACTTCTTCGGAGAATCAATATTGTTGTACTTTGCGGCTATCGTTTCAACGTAGCTTTTTATGAGCGTATCGTCAAGCTTTACGTCGCCTCCCGAAGATGTGTACCAGCCGGAGATAGTCTCCGGGGTGATCGACTCGACGGAATCGCCGAATTTCAACACGATATGTATATCTTTCAGCTCGTCGAAAACAGTCTTTTTCGACGCAAGCGACGGGTCGTCGGAGAGCACATCGGGCTGCTCGTATATTTTCTCCGCTTCAAGATCGAGCGAAGCCTCCTGCGCATTGATCGCAGCCTTTACTCTGCTTTCGAGCTTTTCCTTATCAACGTTTCCGCCCGAAACGGCAGGGCGTATCACGAACTCGCCGTTATCGAAATAAAGCTCCGCATCGGAGGGCTGCAGCGACGACGATGCTGTTACACATTCAAGCTGCGATATCTTGCTATCAAGCAAAGACTCATTGTAGCTGTACCTGATCGTATCGCCCGTTCTCACAGTCTCGTTTTTCGTTATCGCTCTGAGCCAGAAGTAGCCCGAACGAAGTTTGAGTATATCGTCGAACTTATCGTCGATAGTCACTGAAAGGCCTATCTCCGAGCCTGTGATCTGCTCCGATCTGCCGTTTTTCTCGATCAGATCGAGCTTATATGCAGCGCAAGACTCTTCAAGAGCTTTTCTCGCCTCATGGAGCGACATGCCCGAAACATCGATGCCCTCAATGACCGTTCCTGCAAGGAAATGAGACGAAACGTAGCCGTGAACGGAACACACGCACACGATCAGCACGATAACAGCGGCAAAAAGAGCTTTGCCCTTTACGGAAAGCCCTTTCACCCACTTCAAGAAACGCAGAACATCGTCTCTGAGCATCTGCCCCCACGTTCTGCCGTTGAGCTTTTTTGCGGCAAGCTCCTTCGTTTTTCTTGCTATGTACCCTGCGGTATATTTCGCAACATCGGCGATAAATCCGGGGATCTTTTTTAAATTTTTTGCGAACCGACTGCCGTTCGCCTCGTTTTTACCCATCGGTGAGGATCCCCCTTCTTTATAATTGACAATTGACAATGGACAATTGACAATTAATCATTGATAATGGAAAACTTATCAAATGGAAAACTTATCAAATGGAAAATTGAAAATGGAAAATGGAAAATTGCGGAAGCGGCTTCGCCGCTTGATTTTATATTTAGTTTATTCAAACTTGTATTTTTTCTTTTGGCTGCGAATTAAAGTGTGAATTTGGGATAGCTACTACAAATCCAACTCGGCGGAGCCGAGTTCCGCAATTGACAATTGTCAATTGTCAATTGTCAATTATTAATCCGGTCGGACTCGGCACAGCCGATTCCTTCACTATTCACTATTCACTACTCACTACACACTATTAACTATACGCCGAGCAAGCGAAGTGAGCGGTCACGAGAATGATTTCGTAATAACAAACTCCACCGTGCCGCCTTTTATTGCTACGGAAACGTCGTCGGCGAGGTTTGCTACTATCGACTTTTCAAGCTCGTCCCAGTCTTCGCTGCGGTCGCTGTCTTTTCCGTCTTCGACCTCTTCTATGTAGTCGGAAAGTTTCCAGTCTACCATAGGTCTCGGAGACGCCATCGTGCTCATTGCCATTGTTGTGTATTCTGCAAGAGTATAATCGGCAGCGCCCTCGACTACGTCTTTATAGCCGAGCCAGTAAAGCTCCATTACGTTTTTCAGCTTGCCCATTATGCCCTTTGCGGCGGCATTCTTGCCGCTTGTGGACGCTTTAAGAAGCTCTTCTCTCTTCTGTGCGTTCATTTCCGTTTCGGCTTCAAGGCATATCCGGCAGCCTTCTTCGGTGCCGTCTATCCAGAACTCTGCGTCAAAGTCGCCGCCGATCTCGGCTACCATTCCGAGAAGCTCTTCGGCAAGCAGACGTACATGAAGAGTCTTTTTGTTGTCAAGCTTGCAGTACCCGGCGTAGCGCTCTACTTCACCGAGAGCCTTTTCCCTGCCTGCGCCCTTGTTGTTTACATAAACCTTATCCGTAAGCACTGAAATCACCTCATTCGATCGTAAGTATGTCGGTAAAGCCCGTGATCTCAAATACCTCCATCACCATTTCGGAAACATTTATCACCGTCATGCTGCCGTTTGCGTTCATCGTTTTCTGAGCGGAAAGAAGCACACGAAGTCCCGAAGAGGAAATGTATTCAAGCTTTGCAAGATCGAAAACGAGCTTAGTTACACCTTCGAGCGACGAATCAAGCTCCTTTGTCAGCTCGGGAGATGTAGTTGTGTCAAGTCTGCCTTCAAGGCCGATCGTAAGTTCGCTGCCGTTTGTTTTCTTTATAATATTCATGCAGGTTTCCTCCGTTAAAAGGTCTTTGTAATGATTACATTAACTTTATCGTTCTTTATGCCGACTGAAACATCATCGGCAATATTTGCAACTATAGATTTTTCGAGAGCGTCCCACTCTGCGATACGCTCGCTGTCTTTCCTGCGCTCAACGCTGCCCTTGTAGTCCGAAAGCTTCCACTCGCTGCCGTCCTTTGCGCAGCCTGCAAGAGTTTCCACACCGTAATCGATACCTGTGGAATCCTCTGCGCCCTCTTCAAGAGAAAGAAGATAGATCTCCATTTCTTCTCTTACTCTGTCCATGATGCCGCCTGCCGAAGCGTTCTTGCCGCTTGTGGAAAGCTTAAGAAGCTCCTGCCTTTTCTGAACGGTCATCTTTGTTTTAGCCGAAAGGTCGAGCGTACACTTCTTTGCGTCGCCCTCCACCCAGAAATCTGCGCTGAAATCGCCGCCGACTGCACAGATCATGCCGAGCATTTCCTCGCACAGCAGTCTCAGATGGACGATGTTCTTTTCTGTAAGAGCATTTTTCTCGGCAAATGAATTAACTACGGCGAGTGCAGCTTTTCTGTCGTCAGCGCTGCCGCTTACACGTATCTTTTCGGTAACCATCGTCAAGCACCTCACTCTATTGTCAGGATATCGGTAAAGCCTGTGATCTCGAAAACTTCCATTACCATTTCTGTAACGTTCTTAACGGTCATTCTGCCGTACTCGTTGAGAGTTTTCTGTGCGGAAAGCAGCACACGAAGACCCGACGATGATATGTACTCAAGCTTTTCAAGATCGAAAACAAGGTGAACTATATTATCGAGCGATGATTCAAGCTCCTTTGAAAGCTCGGGGGAAGTGGTAGTATCGAGTCTGCCCTCAAGAGCGATCGTCAGAGTTTTTCCTTCTACTTTTTTCGTAATATTCATATAATATTCCTCCAATACATGCACTTATGACATTTTAGATAAATATATTATACCTTTTTTTGTCTGAATAATCAATGAACAATAGCATTAAAAATATTTTTGTATACATTAACAAACTTTCAGGACGCTTTTTATTGGTTTTGCTAAGGGCGGCGCTTATAGAAAAAGCAACCGTGACGGAAGAAGTAAAAAAACAGGAGCGAAGCAACTTTATCAATTGACAATTGACAATTGATAATTGACAATTAAGGAACTCGCCTGCGGCGAGTTGAATTATATCAGCTAACCCAAATTCACACTTTATTCGCTGCCGAGCGATAACTATTAAGTCCGAATAAACTAATTAAAAATCAGGAGCGAAGCGACTCCGCAATTTTCCATTTTCCATTTTCAATTTTCAATTTAAAAGATCCGCTCACATCTGACAGATCAAAGACGTGAGCGGACTTGTTGAGTTATCGGGTTTTAAGGATCAATAGTAGAGCAGCTCAGGCTCGTTGTTGTCGCAGGAATAGAATTCCTCCTGCGTGTCGAGACAGAATGCAGCGAGCCTGCCGCCTGCGAAGCATGCTCCGCAGTCTATTGCGATGTGGTTGTTCTTTCTGAAAATGTAGCCGCCCTCTTCGCACTGAGGTATAGCCTGCGTAGGCGTATGACCGGAAACTACGAACACATCGTCAAAATACTGTGTGTCGTAATCGGCACGCTCCCACACGAGATCATCAACGGTATAATCCTCCATGCGCTTATCGGGGGAGAAATTGCCGAGACCCGAATGCACGAGCAGATATTTGTATCCGCCTGCTTCTGTTTCCACATACAGCTTTGCGTTCTGGATATAATCGACTATCCTCTTTCTTTCGGAGATAGGCAGATCCTTGAACTCTTCTATCGTGGGAGAGGCGCCGTTCTGCATCCATTCAATAACGGAAAAAACGGTCTCAACATCGATCATCTGCACCATTTTATTCGTGTATTCACGGCAAAGAAAAGGCAGCGAGCCGAGCGACATTGCTTCGTGGTTGCCTGCAATAAACACTGCGTTTGGCATATCCATTATACGCAGCATAGCCTTTATAGGGTTAGGTCCCCTGTCGAGCACATCGCCGAGTATGTACAGTGTGTCTTCATCTTTAAGACCTATAAGATCGAGAAGGTCTTCAAAAAGATCATACTCCCCATGGATATCCGAAATAACATAGCTTGCCATAATATTGCCCCCCCTCTTTTTAAATTGAAAATGGAAAATTGAAAATGGAAAATTGCGGTCAGGCTCACTTCGTTCGCCTTTTTATAATTGACAATTGACAATGGACAATGGACAATTGCGGAGTCGCTTCGCTCCTGTTTTTTAATTAGTTTATTCAGAATTAATAGTTATCTCATGGCTGCGAATTAAAGTGTGAATTTGGGATAGCTGATATAATTCAACTCGCCGCAGGCGAGTTCCTTAATTGTCAATTATCAATTGTCCATTGTCAATTAACAAAGCTCTTCTTTTCACAATGCAAACACTTTCTATAAATAGTATAATACATTCGGGGAAAAGAAGCAATAAAAAAATTATGAATTATTTACAAGATTTATTAGTTACTTTTTCCATTGCAGGCTTATTTTTGATATTGAGATTTCATTGAAGCTGTGATAGAATTAATATAGGATATTGGAAGGGAGAGATGGTAAGATGTATCATGAGATCAGCGAAAAAGAACACGACATGCTGTCTCAGCTTCAGAGCGAGAGCGGCATAATGCAGATGAAATCATTTCCGCATCACGGGGATATCACTGTTTTCGATCACAGCCTGAATGTGACGATGACGAGCCTGCGGATAGCGAAACGTCTTTCGCTCAGTGAAGAAAAGCGTGAAAACATCATTGTCGGCGCAATGCTGCACGATTTCTTCCTTTACGACTGGCACGAGGGGCGCATACGAAAAGACGGCATACACTGCTGGCTGCACCCGAAGGTGGCTTTAAAAAATGCGGACGAGCGTTTTGAGCTCAACAGCAAACAGAAAAACATAATCCGCTCGCACATGTTCCCGGCAACACTGCTTCACCCGCCGACATGCAGTGAAGCATGGATAGTATCCCTCGCAGACAAGATCTGCGCCGTTAAAGAATACTTTATGAAAACAGCAGCGTGAGACAAAGGCTGTTACGAGACGATGTTTCGTAACAGCCTTTTTTTAAATGGAAAATGGAAAATTGAAAATGGAGAATTGCGGAACTCGCCTTCGGCGAGTTGAATTTTTATTAGTTATCACGATTTCATACTTTTATTCGCTGGCGAGAAATACGTACTAAGTTTGAATAAGCTAAAATAAATCAAGCACGCAGTGCTTCCGACATTCGCCATTCCACTTTCCACTTTCCACATTAATAAAAAGGCGAACGAAGTGAGCCTGACCGAAATTATCCATTGTCAATTGTCAATTGGATTGTCCGGATCTACGTGTACCATGCAGTGTTTTACCTGCGGGAACTGATGTTCTATGTTGTCGTGGACTTGTTCGGCTATTTCGTGGGCGTCGATAAGCTTCATATCGCCGTCAACACCGATCACCGTATCGACATAGACACGGGAGCCGAACATTCTTGTATTCAACGACAACAGCGACTCTACGCCGCCGACCTTTATTATCACTTTCTTCATCTGCTCTTCCGTTTCTTCGTCGCACGACTTATCGACCATTTTATCTATCGCCTCTTTGAAGATCTCAACGGCGGCTTTTATTATGAAAAGGCAGATAACAGCGCTCGCTATAGGTTCGGCTGCCTTGAAGCCGAGGCGTGCGCCGCCTATGCCTATGAGCGCACCGACGGACGAGAGCGCATCTGAGCGGTGATGCCATGCGTCTGCTTTCAATGCGGCGGAGTTTATCTTCTTTGCGCAGCGTATCGTGTACTGATACATAAGCTCCTTTGTCACGATAGAGACTGCTGCGGCGATAAGCGCAAGCCTGCCGGGAACGACAAGCTCCTCACTGCTTTGTGAAAAGAGCGTATTGAGCGTTGCTCTGCCGATCTCAACGCCGGTTATGAGAAGTATCACGGCAAGAACGATAGAGGCGGCGCACTCGAATCTTTCGTGGCCGTATGGGTGTTCCCTGTCTGCGTCCTTTGATGACAGGTGAAAGCCTATCATTACGATAAACGTACTGAAAACGTCCGAGGCGGAATGGACCGCATCGGAGATCATCGCAGTTGAGTGAGCAACAAGCCCTGCAAAAAGTTTCAGGACAGAAAGCACCAGATTGACGGCTATACTCACGTTTGACACTTTCATTGCGATGTCACGGTCTGTTTGTTTTTGCATACACAACACCTTCCTCTATCTCTATAAATATAGAAAAACTGCGGGACATTATTCGCCGAAATAACGTCCCGCAGAAAATTTTCCGCTGCTCAAATGAGCCCGACAAGAGTTTGTCTGACTTAGTTTAAGAGAATTGTACCATAATACGGGGATTGTGTCAATCTTATGATTATAGCTCCCGGTATATCATTTTTCAATAAATGGTCACTCAGGTTTTATGAGCTGGTATACTCGTTCGGATTGATCGTTCCCGCAAAAAAACTTTTTTTCCCATAGTAAAAATTACCTACACCATTTGTGTAAACTCTATATACTATCAGCCTTTCTTGTTCGTCAACAGAATAATTTGTTACTATACCTTGATCGTAGAAAGACGAAACAATACTTAACAAGCCTTCTTTTCGTTCTTCTTCTGCCATAGCATGATATTCTTCTGTTTCGGAATAATCAGTCAAAGCATTATTAACAACAAAAACAGGATTCTCTTCACCATATGATCGGGCTGATGAAAACAAAGTGCCCGGATCCCCATAATAGAACATACCTAAAGCTCCTGTTTTCGTTTCATATGAAAACATCAGCCTATCTTCATTTATACTATAGTATTTTATATAGTCCTTATTACAATATTCTTCAAATCTGCCTACTAGCACTTCCTTTCTTTTTTCCAAAGACATATTAAGGAATTCCTCGGTTTTAGAATAATCCGTTAATTCATCGTTTACTATATCTACAGAGTTTTTTTCACCCTCAGCAAGCCCTGCTATTGCCTGAACTTTTGCATAATTTGATCTGAGTGAACCAAAATCGGCAACAAAGTATATAAACTTATCGCCTTCATACAAAGTAACGTAACCGCTGTAAACTCCGTCTCCTTTTATATCATCACCGTTCTCAGCGAGAGCGTTGTCAAGCAGCGTTACCGATTTGTCAAGGTTGTCTTTCGTTCCGTACTTTACCTCTATGCCGTTCGGTGCGTTCTCCAACGTTGCAAGAGTCAGACGAATACGACCGCCCTCACCGGAAGCAGGAACGATAACCGACCTGTCGCTTGCCTGCAAGTAAAAATTGAGATCAGCCCAGTGAGCGTGCAGCGTAGTATCTTCGGTGATCTCCGTACCGAAATCAAACGGGTCAATGTCGTTTTCATCTTTATACCAGCCGTCAAAAGCATAGCCGTCTTTTTCGGGGTCAAGCGGCTTCTGAGCGGTATCGCCTTTTTCCAAAAGCTGCGTTCTTCTTTCCGAACCTCCGTTTGAATCGAATGTCAAAACATATCCGTCAAAATCATCGGGAATAGTTACGTCCCACGGCTCTATGTATACTTTCATATCGGTATTCGGAACGTACGGGTTGCCTATCCTGTCATTATCGGAAAGATCAACACTGTAGCGCAGCACTTCGAGCGCATCGTTTGCCGTAAGCGCTTCGTCCTTGTCGATATCGGCAAGAGGGAAAACATTCTCGTCTACATTTGCAACGCCAACGGAAGCTCTGAGTATCAGCAGAGCATCGTTTGCATCTACCGAAAAATCATCGGTTGCATCGCCGAAAAGAAATATCTCGTTTTCATCGGCGCCCGTAGGAATAGGGCGCTCATCTTCCGACTCTGCTTTGGATTCTTCCGATGATACGGCGGACGAGCTTTCTTGTTCGGACGGGGCAGCACTTTCAGCCTTGTTATTTTTACAGCCGCCAAGCATAACAGAAAAACACAAGACCGCCAAAATGATCATTCCGTAGATCAGATTTCTATTTGACATACAATATACCTCGCTTCCTGCAATTATTATTGCGACAAATAAATAATACAATTCTCTTTTTTTGTGCCGAAGGGGTGCAGGGGGGCACGGGTGTCCGATGGACACCTCTGCGAAGCAGAAGTGCCGACCGAGCCGGCAGGCGAGACCCGACCGGAAAGCCCCCTGCAAAAATCAGAAAAGAATTTTTTGATTATTTAGTTACCAAAGTAATAATATACAAATTCTTGCTAATAATTTCTTTTTGATTATTTTACCATACAAGGTTTATGAATGCAATTTGTTTCATTTAATCTTCACAAGCAACTTGCATAAATCTATTATAGAAATTTGTATATTCCTACAATTCGGAAAAATCTTCCGAAAATATATTGCAAAAGTGATCTTGTTGTGATATCATATTGATATCACAGAGATGTGATAAGGAATCATAAACCATTTGGAGGTATCAGTTATGAAAGAGAAAGTATTGACAAAAAACAAAAACGGTATGGCTATGCTCGTGTTTATCATTCTGATGTACATAGCAGCGATACCCGCAGCTATCATCGGCGACGGTATGGACAGCACACTCGGCAATGTTATCACAGCTGCGGCTGTGATCTGGATGAGCGTAGGCTGGATCTTGTTTATGGGTCTTAAAGTGCTCAAGCCGCAGGAGGCGCTTGTGCTCACGCTGTTCGGTAAGTATGTCGGCACGATCAAGGGCGACGGCTTCTTCTTCGTTAACCCGTTCTGCACATCGGTAAACCCCGCAGCTTCCACAAAGCTCAGACAGAGCGGCGACGTAGGCGGCGAAGCAGCTCCCCTTTCGATCAAATCCGATGCAGACACATTAAACGCAGCACGTCCTGTTGACAAGAAGATCTCGCTCAAGATAATGACGCTCAACAACAACAAGCAGAAGATCAACGACTGCCTCGGCAACCCGATCGAGATCAGCATTGCAGTTATCTGGCGTGTAGTCGATACGGCTAAGGCTGTTTTCGATGTAGACAACTACAAAGAGTACCTTTCGCTGCAGTGCGACACGGCTCTCAGAAACATCGTTCGCCTTTACCCTTATGACGTTGCTCAGAATGTTGACACAACTGGCGACGGCGTAGCAGACGAGGGCAGCCTCAGAGGTTCGAGCGATGTAGTCGCACAGCGTATCCGTGACGAGATCCAGGACAAAGTGCAGAACGCAGGTATCGAGATCATTGAAGCCCGTATCACATACCTTGCATACGCACCGGAGATCGCCGCTGCAATGCTCCAGCGTCAGCAGGCGTCCGCAGTAGTAGACGCAAGAAAGCTGATCGTAGACGGTGCGGTAGGCATGGTTGAGATGGCTCTTGAGCAGCTCAGTGAAAAGAGCGTTGTAGAGCTTGATGAAGAGCGCAAGGCAGCTATGGTATCTAATCTGCTCGTTGTTCTTTGCGGCAACCACGACGCACAGCCCATAGTCAACTCGGGCAGCCTGTACTGATATGGCGGCAAAAAAACAAGTTCCGCTGCGATTATCGGAAAAGCTGTATAACGATATCGCTTCATGGGCGGAAGACGACTTTCGCTCGGTCAACGGGCAGATCGAGTACCTACTGACGGAATGCGTCAAACAGCGCAGAAAAAACGGCGGCTACGTCGGCAAAGATATCGACGCACCGCCCGACATAGACGTTGATGATTTCGAGAAATAACAATAATGCTCCTGCTGTTTCGGATTGAGACAACAGGAGCTTTTTTTAATGGAAAATTGAAAATGGAAAATTGCGGTCAGCCTCACTGCGTTCGGCTTTTTATTAATGTGGAAAGTGGAAAGTGGAATGGCGAATGTCGGAAGCACTGCGTGCTTGATTTTATATTAGTTTATTCAGACTTAATAATTATCTTTTGGCAGCGAGTAAAGTTTGGCTTTGCGAGAACTAATACAAATCCAACTCGCCGCAGGCGAGTTCCGCAATTGTCAATTATCAATTGTCAATTGTCAATTATTAATACGATCCAACTCGCCGCAGGCGAGTTCATTCATTCCACTTTCCACTTTCCACATTCCACATTTAATAAGCGAAGCTTTTCCTCTTTGCTTTATTTTAAAGTGCAAAGACTATGTGTATCGTATCTGCGGATGAAATCGGTCACGGTAAGGCCTTGATCTATGTAGTCGAGAAAAAGTGATGCGCAGGCAAGGCTGTCGCTGTCGGCTTTGTGGTGATCGAGCGTTATGCCGCACCTTTCGCACATCGTGTTAAGCTTGTGGTTAGGCAGCTCGGGATAACACCTCTTGCCCATCAGACATGTGCAGGCGTAGCTGAAATAGCGTGGCGCAGCTATACCGTAATCATTTAAGCATTTGCTAAGAACACGCATATCAAACGGCGCATTGTGTGCAAGGAGTATGCCGCTCTGCATAAGCTCGCCTATCTCGCCCCACAGTTTTCGGAAATTCGGAGCGCCTTCTGTCATTTCGGGAGTTATTCCCGTAAGCTCGATATTGAACCTGTTGAAATACGTTTCGGGATCAACAAGCGTTGACTTTGTTTCAACGATACTGCCGTTTTCGATCACGGCGATACCTATGGAGCTTATCCTGTCGTTTTTTGCGTTCGGCGTTTCGACATCGAATGCTATATATCTTTCATTTGGCATATTATTCAACTCACTTTTCAAAAATAAGATGATGGAAAAATGCAATATTCATAAAATCGGGATTTTCCGAAACTATTTTTTCAAGCTCTATCATCTTCTGCTGCCACTGCTCGTCCTTTTGTATTTCCTGGTTCTGTTGAAGATCCCAGAATGTACGCAGACCGTATGTTTTTTTCAGTGCAAATCCGCTGCACCATCGGGAAATATCGCTGTCTTCGTAGTAGCTTATCGTACCGAATTTCACGGCGCTGCTGTCGTGACCGTCAAGCAGGCTGTTTGCTTCATCGAAATTATTCAGCAAGACTGCCATCTGCATCACTCTGCCATTTCGATTGTGCTTGACTACCGACAAATTGCCGCCCGTTTTCAGAATGCGGTAAAACTCTTTTGCCGTCTCTTCCCTGCCCTGTGCGTATTCAAACACGTTGTGGCAGATGATGTAATCGAACGAATTGTCGGGAAACTTTTTCAGCTCTTCCGTGCTGCCTGTTATCTGACGGTATCCGTTGAAGTTTACGCTTTCGCTGAGCATTTCCTCGCTCGGTTCTATCGCTGTAACGTCATTATCAGAAGCGAAATGATCGGCTGTGATACCCGTGCCGCTGCCGAAATCGAGGAGCGTTTTCCCTTTCAACTCACCTATCTGATCCCATATGATCTTCTTTGCAAGCTTTTCCCATACGGGGAGTTTATCTATACTCAATGATCTCACCAGATTGTTGTCTATATATTCCATGTACGGTTTACGGAAATAAACGCTGTCAGGATCATTTTTATACCATTCATATTCCTCACGCAAGCCTTGCTCAAGCGGCAGCGTATCGGGCATGAGTTCATTTTGAAGGCTCACGTCAAGAACATACTCATAGTCGTAGAAGCAAAAGTAATCACGCTGCGGCACCGACTTGTCAACGCTGATAAATTCAGGCGTTTTTCCTGCGGCCTTATAGCAAAGCTCGACCCACTCTTTTACAGTCACAATATCCTTGTTTCCGACATTGAATATATGGTTTTCGGGGTGCTTTTCAAGAATGATCTCGATAAAGCGGCACAGATCGGAAACATTAAAGAACTGAAGCTTCATATCGCCGTTTTGCGGCAAATAGAAAGGTCTGTTATTCTTCGCACAGTCGAAAGGAAACGCTTCACGGTAAAGATTCTCATAAACTCCGTAAAAATACGGCGGACGGAGTATATATGCGTTCGGTACATGTTCTTGCAGATAACGTTCCGCATCGAGCTTGTTAGTCCCGTAATCTCCCCATATGCTGTTGCGTCCGCAGGGCTGAGTTTCGGTAAAAGGCTGAGCGTTCGTTTCGGGATAAACGGCGCTGGAGCTTACGAATATGTAATCATCAAACTGCACTCCCGATCCAACGAGCTTTCTGACGTGTTCCTCCGTGTAAGCGGTGATATCGAGTATAACATCAAAGTGTTTTCCTTCAAGCGTGCTGCCAAGCTCCGTTCTGTCACAATTGATGAGCGCCGCTCCGTCAGGCTGCGGTCTGCTGCCTCGATTGATAACCGTAACATCATTACCTTTTGCTGCGAAATACTCCGCAGTAAATTTGCTGACAAATGTGGTGCCGCCTGTGATGAGGATATCCATGATGATCTTCCTTTCTTGTTTTGGATATTGGCTTACAGGATAATTATACCACAAAGATCGATCCTAAGCAAGAAAACGCCGGGCAGGCGCCCGGTGGCAAGCTCCGGTGTTACTTTTTGCGTGTCGTTAGGTTATCGCCGCTATTAATACTGCCCACTATAATTATACACTAATCACCGAACAATTTGATATTGCCGGCGGCGGAAGAATTTTTATTTACACTCGCCCCTTGAACCGTGATCTTAACCGGCTCAAGTTAAGTTTTATCGCTTGTGGGATCTTGATTATAGCGTAGATTTGGGCGGTTGTCAAAGTGTGTGCCGGCACCGTTTTTTGAAAATTACAAACCCTGTAAATATTCAATATTGACAATAGCCGCAATTATTGACTACAATAGAGCTAAGCGAACTTTATTAAAACATTCAATTTCACTTAGTTTACATAGAGAAATGCTATTGGTATACTGATCTCAGGAGGTCAACTATGAATACGTTTGGTGATTATATCCGTCGATTGAGAAACTACTCTAAGATGACACAGGAACAGTTAGCTGAAAAAATGGAAGTTAGTAAAACTACCATACAGAATTGGGAAAGCGGCAGAACAAAGGTGAAGCCGACTCACCTAAAAATGCTTGCATATCTGTTCAACGTTCCGGAAACATCGCTTATATCCGAGTTGAACCGTGAAAACGATTCGATGAGAGTCGATAATTTCCCATATTTTCTGTTTGAGGATGATGAATTGATTGGTATCATTCAGTCGCTTCATCTGAATCTGAATCAGCAAGAATTGTTCGGGCTTATTTGCCTTTATAATCCTGACATACTCAAAGATTATGGCGATTTGGAAACAGTTTTAGATGAATCATTGACTAAGATCCCGTATGAATTTATATGTAAGGTCGGAAGTATACAGTATATGAATCTTTCGGATGGTCTAAAGAATGTTCTGAAATATGTTCAGCCTGATTTTCTTCTGAAAGTATTGAAACTATATCCTGATGAACTATTTGATGTGACTCGATTGTCTAAGGAGCTTATCATTGAATTTCTTGACAGTGGACACGTCCCATATGACGACTTCGATTTTGATAATGAATATGGATTATATTTTGATATTGATATGAAAAAAGCGGCTATCGTTCTGCCGATCCTTGAAAAAGGCTGTATTCACTTAGCAGACGGAGATCGAAGCGGTGCTCCTTTGAGTAACGATGTTCCACAGAAAATTATTGACGCTTCATGGTATCCTCATGAGCAAGAATGTTTAGCAATGCACGTTAGGCATGGTCTTGAAAGAATAACGACTATAAGTTATGACGAGAGCAGCACTCCTATAAAGTGTTACTTGGAAATCAACGATTCAGGGCGTGAACTTTTGAGATGGTTTCAGAAAAAGGAGTAGACTATTATGGAAAAATGGTATGAACGTTTTAATGATGCCGGATTTACACTGTATAACGAGTCCGGCGAGGCGACTTGTGTTCACGTTGTCAAAGACAAAGCTAATAACATAAATACCACAGATAAATGGATAGATGTTATTTCTCACACTAATGGGTTTGAGCAAATACGTGTTGAACTGTTTCCACGCATTACGCACCCAAAATATACCAATGACAGGAAAAAGAACCGCTACATATGCTGGCACGCTGCACATGACGATATAGAAGAACACAGACGTAAGGGACATCACGGCAAAAAATATGCTGTACAATGTAAACGAGTTCAAGTAAAAGATGAAAACGGAAAAACTCATTACGACTATAAGGTTACAGGTGTGAGCAAAATCAGATAGCTGCCGTTACATACGCACTCAAATCCTCATTTGTCTTACAAACTACGGTCTTGCTGCTGCTCATTGTATTTCTGACAGTGTGCTGATTGAAATAGCTTTCATTTGAGATATCCTATAAAGTAAACGAGCCGAAGGACTCACGCAGAATCCTTCGGCTTCGCTCCCTGTTATCAAATTGTTGTCACTAAGATTTTAAGGCTTAGGAAATAGCGTATTTACGCCGTTTCTGAGGTCTTGTTTATTATTCCCACTCAATCGTCCCCGAAGGCTTGGGAGTAAGATCGTAGAGAACACGATTGACGTTCTCTACCTCTGTGGTTATCCTTTGAGTGATATGCTGCAGAAGCTCGAAGGGCACGTCTTCGACCGTTGCTGTCATGGCGTCGGTGGTGTTTACGGCTCTGATGATAACGGGGTACGCAAAGGTGCGCTTGCCGTCCTTAACGCCTACCGATCTGAAATCGGGCACGACTGTGAAATACTGCCATACCTTGCCCTCAAGACCGTGCTTTGCGAACTCTTCACGCAGGATAGCGTCTGACTCTCTTACGGCTTCAAGGCGTTCTCTTGTGATGGCGCCGAGGCAGCGAACTCCGAGTCCGGGGCCGGGGAACGGCTGACGGAACACCATATTTGAAGGAAGTCCGAGCGCCTTTCCGACTACTCTTACTTCGTCCTTGAACAGAAGCTTCAGCGGCTCGACAAGCTCGAACTGCATGTCCTCGGGAAGACCGCCTACGTTGTGGTGTGCCTTTACGCCGTCGCTTTCGAGGATATCGGGGTAGATAGTACCCTGTGCAAGGAACTCTATGCCGTCGAACCTGCGTGCTTCTTCTTCAAAAACTCTGATAAACTCTGCGCCGATTATCTTTCTCTTCTTTTCGGGATCTGAAACGCCTGCAAGCTTGTCAAGGAAGCGGTCTACAGCGTCAACATAGACAAGATTTGCGTTCATCCGGTTTTTGAACACCTCGACGACCTGCTCCGGCTCGCCCTTGCGGAGAAGCCCGTGATTGACATGAACGCACACAAGCTGCTTGCCTATCGCCTTGATGAGAAGTGCAGCCACAACGGAGCTGTCTACGCCGCCCGACAAAGCAAGAAGCACCTTTTTATCGCCGATCTGCTCCTGAAGCTCCTTTACCTGCTCTTCGATAAATGTTTTTGCAAGCTCGGGAGTAGTTATTCTTTCCATCGTTTCGGGACGTTTATTACTGTTCATGATCGTTCCTCCATTTTTCATAATTTCACTGAGTATATCCGAACTACGATAGACCAATTATATCACTTCGGAATCATCTATGTCAATTGTTTTTGTAAAAAATGCACTCCCCTGCGTAAAGCAAGGGAGCGCTGATTTTTTTTGTTACGTTGTGTATGTTATCGGTTTGCCGATATTTTCGGGTGCAGACAGGCTGACGCTGTAGCGAAGAACGGAAAGAGCGTCCGTTGCCGTGATCATACCGTCAAAATCGACGTCCGCAGCTATGAGTTGTTCGGGAGTGAAATCCATCAGATTAACGCTGCTGCGAAGGATCATCAGAGCGTCGCTCGACAATATCTGCCCGTCGCTGTCAACATCGCCGTAGATGCCGTTTGCAGGCTGATCGGAGCCGCCCTCCCATACTGCATAAAGCTGTACCTTGCCGCCTGTGCCGTCAAGGAAAACGTATGTCTTCTCGTTTACGTCGTAGCCCTCAAACTTCTGCTCGGCGTTCTTGTCTGCCGGAAGTCTTACTGAGTTGACCGTAACGCCGCTGCCGTCGGGCTTTGTGTTCCAGCCCACAAACTTTGCGCCCTGTTTTTCGGGAACAAAGCAGCCGAGTACCTGGAGCTTTTTCTCGCCGTGAGTGTTGCCGAGAATGTAGCTGCCCGTTGAGTTTCCGTCAAGCGTTCCGCCGTTTGCGTTGAGAACAAGCTCTGCGCCGCTGTCGGCAGTTTTTCTGAACACCGCAAACAGCTCTATCTCCATTGCAAGAGCCGTACTATCGGGGTCGTCGCCTATGTCGCCTATCCAGAATGTCTTTTCGGAAACTTCGTCTACCTTTGAGTAAACTCCGGTGAACCAGTCAAGCTTATACCAGCCCATGAACTCTCTGCCTTCAAGCTTTGCATCGGGGAGCTTGAATGTTTCAGCTGCGTCATTGAATTTCTTTGTGTACGAGCCGTCTGTAACTTCAACATCGTCGGAAGTCGCAAGACCGAATCTCAGATGAAGCTTTACGGAATCGTCTATTTCCTCAAACTTCATGTTTTTACGAGCTTGTGCGAAAGCCTCGGCTGTGGAGCCTGCATAAGCGCACACCGTAAGAGGAAGATCGTTTCCGTCTTTATCTGTAAATGCAGTCGGGTCGATCTTTGTTTCCTTGTCGATAACAGTGATCTTTTTAAGAGAATTGCAGCCATTGAAAGCTCTTGCCTTGATACTCTTTACCGTATTTGTGAAGAACATCTCTTCAAGCTTGTCACAGCCTGCAAATGCCTCCTCGCCTACTTCGGAAATGCCGTATTCAAGCTCGACCTGCGTTAAAGGATTGTTTGCAAACGCACGTTTTTCGACCTTGTCTGTTTCCCACGGTATTCTTACCTGCGTAAGACCGCAGCCCTCAAATGCGCTCTCTCCGATAGATTCAAGACTGAATCCCGGGAATACGACTTCCGTAAGGTTCGGGCAGTCGATGAACGCCATAGGACCTATTATCTTCAAGCCCTCGGGAAGCGTAACGCTCTTGATCGTTTTATTATGCTCAAATGCCTGCTGACCTACCGATACAACGGGTATCGAGTCGATCACAGAAGGAACGATAACATTTTCCTCACTGCCGTTATAGCCTACGATAAGAGCCGTATCCTCACCGTTCTCTGCCTTGAAGATAAGATAATCATAATCTCCGCTGTTGCGGAAATCGGGCTGACCGTGATCTGTGTCCGTATCGGAATCGGAATCGATATCGAAATCAGAATTAATGTCAGTATCGGATGAACCGGCTTCGTAAATGATCATCGTAAACTCTGTGCTGCCGTCTTCAAACACTGCGATAACGCTGTGCTCGCCGAGTGCGAGTCCGCCGAGATATTCGGGCGAGATCGATATCTCAAGCCGGTTTCCGTTCTCTTTTGTCGTAAATTTTCCGGAGGGTACCTGCTGAGAATCGATAAGAAGCTTTACGAACGTTCCGGAGAACGTATCCTTTGACGTATCGCCGAGCACATCAAAGCAGAACATCTCATCGGAGCTTTTGTTCCATGCGTTTGTGTCGTAATTTAACAGATACACTTCCGGTGTTTCTATTTCAAGATCGTCTTTCGATGTGATCTTGAAATACTCATTCTTATCCCAGCCGCCGCTCGTTATCTGACAATCTGTCAGCGTGATGTTCGCCTGCGGGATAGTCGTAACGCCGTTTTCCTGACCCCAGCCTTCGATAGTCGAGTTGACTATGTCAAGCTTCGTGTTTTCGCCGCCTGTGATAATACCGTCAAGATGGATACTGCTGTCTTTTATGGTGACATTCTTTGCATCTTCTGCTTCAAGATAGGTGCGCTCGATAGTCGTATTCCCGATCGTGAGAGAATCGCCGCATGATGTTATCTTTGTTTCTTCGGGCATTCCGAAGCCTGAATACGAACCTCTGAACTGATTGATCTTTGTATCGGAAATGCTTTTTACAGATGAATATACACCGCCGTCAAGAGTGCAGTTTTTCATCGTGAGCGTGCCCTGCGGCTCGGCGATAAGTCTCGCTGCCGTGATGCCGTCAAGCGTAAGATCGCCGCAGACGTTGAAAAGAAGCTTCCCTGTGCTCGGAGGCGCAGGATTACTTTCACCGGTTTCGTTGTCTACGATAAGGTAATTCTCACTGTAGAAGCTTGCTTCCATGCTGCCGTCGCCGCTTATGCTTGCGTTATTATACGACATGAGGAAGAACGGGTAATCTCTGTTGTCCTGACCTGTATGAACAACGTTTTTGCCTTTCAGTACGATCTTAAGATCGGGTATTGCGGAAACGACAGCCGCCTTGTCATACTGGATCCAGTTTTCCTCGTCATCAATAAAATACTTAGGCATGAAATGCGGGATAAAAGCCTGAGTCATGTCGGCGTTATCGAGAGTGAGCGTATTTGTCGCTTCATCGTATGAAGCTGTGCCCTCGCCGCACTTGACCGAATTATGCTTCTTTGTCAGCACCACACCGTTTACCGTGAGAGGATAGCGAACATCTGTCTCGTCGGCATTGAAAAGATAAGCGCTTTCGGGGAACATTTCTTTGAAATCTGCAAGCTTATCTTCGGGAACGACAACGACAAGATCTTTGCCTGCGCCCTCGAAGGTACCTTCGCTCATCGCATAGTAAACGCTTGCGTCCGGCTGATAATTAAGTATGACCTTTTTGAGGTTTGTGCAGCCTTCAAATATATTGGCTGAATTAAGCTGCTGCTCGGGTTTCGTTTCAAACTCCTCAAGATTTACGCAGTCTTTGAAGTTGTTAAAAAGGAAGATGTTAACTTCCTCGTCTTTATAACCTGTTTTGACCTTCTTTACCTTCGGCGCAAGCCCGGGATCATTTTCACACGCCTCTATCCACGCCTGCTGACCGTCGAAGTTAAGAAGCCAAAGCGTGCCGTCGGGATAGAGATCCCAGCCGTGCTTTTCGAGAGCTTCTTCCGTTTCGCTTTCCCATTTTGCGTAAAGAATGCCGCTGCCTGAATAGTTATGAACAAGCTCGCCAAAATTGCTCAGGACATCAACGCTGCTGTCCTTTGTAAAGTAGCTGCCGTAAAGCGCCGATTCCTTTGTACACCAGCCGAGGAAAGTATCGTTCTCTCTGTCTGGCGTATAAGCCGAAAGATCGAATGTGTTTTCTTCTCCGCCGTCAATATCGGGAAGCTCGACTATCCATTTATCACGGCCTCTTATCGTGCCGCCGTTTCCGAAGAGCGTAAGCGTAGCGCCCTCCTTACTGTAAATATTCATAGTGACATCGCCGTAGCTGTCGAAATCGTATTCTCCGTAGCCGCTTTCTTTCGGCTGCCACGACACGGCATAGTTGACATACACTCCGTCGTGCGTTACTTTTTCGGGGTTTTCGCCCTGTGTGCCGTAATACTCAAAATGCTCGCCCCTCTTTTTGGGCTGCGGAACGCTCATCACATAAGGCGTATCGGTGAGCCAGTACTCGCTCGGGAATGTGATCTTGTCGTACTCGCCTGCTTCAAAGAAAACCTCCGACGGGTCGCTCCACTCTGCACCGTTCTGCTCATCGAACAGCCAATTGATGTTATAGTACGGCTTATAAATTCTTACCTTAATGCCTAATACTCTGTAGCCCCACTGCGAAACGATAGGACCGTCGCCGCTGAACGCACCTTCAACCGTGAGCGGACAGTTAGTATTGTTCTTCCACTTGACGTTGCATGTCATTGTCTTTTCTTCGCCGTTGTTTTTGAAGGTTCTGGAATACGTTTCTATAGCATCGACCGTACCGGTGATCTCAAAGCCTTCATTCTGAAATTCCTCGTTGACAGCCATATATTGATCGTCAACGTAGGAGAAGCACTTGTTGTCCTCATCAACTATCGGAACGAACTCAAACGTATCGCCCGGCATGACAAGTACGTGATCGTACAGGAAGTTTCCGAATGTTTCGGCAGTTTCCTGTATCTTGTAGTTTTTCTTCTTTCTGTTTGCAATCTCTTCGGGCATTACCGGCGAAACAGCTTCACCGTCGGAGCTTGCTTCTGCTTCGATCTCATACGCCTGCGCCTGCATGACAGGAGCGCCTGTAAACGAGACAAGCATTGCGGCAGTACATAACAGACTTATGGTTTCCTTATATTTCACGCAAATCACCTCTTATAGAAAAAAATATCAACTATGCTTTTTTGATTTTGTTTTAAAAAAGTCTGCCATTGCCCAAGCGAGCAATGGCAGCTTTTCGGTAAAGCTTATGCCATAAGCTTCTGACCTATCTTTGTGCCGGGTGCATCATAGCCTACGCTGTAGCGGAGCACTATCAGAGCGTCGGAGGAATTTATCATTCCGTCACCGTCAACGTCTGCAAGGATAGCAGCGTCGCCGCTGAATTCCGTCAGACCTACACTTGCACGAAGTATAGCAAGCGCATCGGAGGAGGTGATATTGCCGTCGCCGTCAACGTCGCCGTAAGTGCCTTTTTCAACAGGCTCGGGTCCGGGACCATCGGGTTCATCGGAGAACTTGACCTCTGCCAAATAGCTTTCGGCAGGAACATCGCAGTAGCTCCTGACGCCGTCGCCTACCTTTACGGTGATCTTGCTTGCCGGGTCTTCGAGCTTGACCGTAACTTTCTTTGTAAAGACATTGCCGTCGGCGTCTCTTTCATCATACGAGTAATCGACCGTGAACTCAACGGGAGCGCCGTTCTTATCGAGAACAACTATCTTATTTGACGTTTCGGGGTCGATATACTTGCTGAAAGTAACCGTAAACTCTGTGTCGGAGATCTTCTCAACGCTTTCTACCTTAGGCGCTTCTAAGGAAACAAGGCCGATGTTAACTTCTGTCTGCGGAGGAGGAACGGGCATCCAGTCGGATTCCGCCTTTTCGTAGCCGTCCGCTTCAACAACGATCTTCCACCAGCCCTCGGGAACGTCCCATGCGTAGTTGCCTGTGTTGTCGGTGTAAAGAGGATTGATCTGACTGTATTCTTCGGAATCCCATACAACAGCCTTGGAAGCGTCGGGGTTTTCCCAGTAAGATTCGTTTTCGCCGTCAAACGGGATCCAGTATGCCGTTACCTTTGCGCCTGCGATCCTGTTGTCTGTAACAGCTTCATAAACGAAGCCGCTCGGGTCGATGGCAAATGCTACAGTGTCTCCTGCTGTTGAGGAGCCGGGGGCTGCGATATCGCCTATATCGCCGTCATCGGGTTCGTCGTCCGTTTCGTCACCGGGTTCATCGGGAGTACCTACACCGCCGGGACCTTCGCCGCCGGGAGTGTCACCGCCGCCTGTTGTGAAACCGAAGTTGAACAGCCACATATCCATCACGAAGATAACGTTTGTAAGTATCGGGTGGTCGCCGAAGCGATACTCGCCGATAAAGTTGAGGTATGCGCCGATAAGCTTGACTGCCGTCATTTCGATGGCAACTCTTCTCAGCTCGTCAAGCTGTGCAAGCTTTCTGTTCTTCTCGGCAGGTGTTGCTGTCGAAGAAATGATAGACGCTCTTGCGTTTGTGTAATTGACTGTATAGCCGTTGCAGAAGATGTACTCTGCGTTGTCTGTTTCGGCGTAATTGAGGCCCGACTCGATAACTCTGTCGAGATCTTCCTCGGAAACATGCATAAGAGCCTTCTTGCGTGCGCTCTTGCTGCCGAATTCGATCGTTTCCTTTTCAACGTAAACGTGGTCGGAACACCAGCTCCATGCTATAGTTTCGTTGCCGGAAACGTTCTTGTCAAACTCCGCATAAACGGTAACGCCGCCGTCGGTGCGTGACTGCCAGCCGTAGTCTTTCACAAGACCTTCTATATCCGTCTTGCTGCTGTGTACGTTATTTCTCTTTTCGTAATCTGCTTTGAAATCACTTGCGTACAGTCTTTCGTAGGTGTAGGTGATATAGTCATCGTCCTCTGTCTTTATGACCACGACTTTAAGGTTTTCTTCATCTACAGTCTGCTCGTGAACAGCATTTTTGAGAACTTCGGGGAGCATATCGCCGTTGTAGACCTTTTCAAGATCATTTATCGAGTAGTCGTTCTTTACAGGCTTATCGATATACTCAACGCCTATCTTGCCGGGAACGTAATCGTGATTGCCGGGATCGAAGTAACCCTTTGCAACGTACATGCCTGTGCTTGCGTCGTACTGTGCAAGCATTCTCTTCGTTACCTGGTTTCTTGTGCTTGTGATGTAAACTCTGTCGATATTCTTTGTGTTTTCGTATTTTGCGTGGAATGTGAACGGTGTCGGCTGATGCGGCGCTTCAAGTACGAATGTTACATTGTGCTTCTTGCCCGAAAGCAGGTTATAGGAAAGACCGTTGTAGTCCATCTCGAAGCTTGTGAGTGCCGGAGCGTTTTCAACGTATCTTACCGTCTTTGAAGCGGAGATGATGTCACCGTCCTTATTGACAGTCTCAACTCTGATCTTGATGCGCTTGTTGTTCTGAAGCATACCGAGATCAAGCGATGCGCAGTACATGCCGCCCTTGTTGGCGTTTACAGTTGCTGCCTGATTGCCGTCTGCAAATACTGTAACGCTGCTTTCAACGGGAGCGATACCGGAGATCTCTATCTCGGAGGAAGAAATAACATCATCTGCGCTGAGCGTGATGATCTCATGATCCTCGTTGAGGATATCTATGATATCGAAATCATCTGTGCTGCCGAGTCTGTATGTCAGGATCGCATATGTTACGAGCGAGCAGTCTGCCTGCGCTTCAAGGTTGAACGTGATCCTGCCGTTTTGCTTCTCAACGGGAATGATAAGATAGTTACCGTTCTCGGAGAAATCGGTGCAGAGTTCACCGTCGTGATAAAGCGAAAGATTTACAACGGAAGCGCCGTCCGGGATATAGAATCTTACCGCTGCGTTTGAAACGTTGGAGTAAACGGAGCTCTTCATCGAGTAAGCGCAGCTTACGGCGATCCTGGAACCGGAAAGCATAGCATAGCTGCTGCGCTTAGCGTCGAGCACCTTGTCTGTCTCGTGTCTTTCGTCGTCGTTGGAGATAACATTGATCTTTTTATCGATCATGTTGACAACGCTCTTCATATACTTCGGAGTAAATACCGTAAGCGACGGGCAGTTGCGGAATGCGCTGTCGGAAATATTTGTGACCTTGCTTGAAAGAGTGATCTCGTTGAGCAGGTCGCAGTCTGCAAATGCATTTTCACCGATCGTTGTAAGAGTGGTCGGGAGCGATACAGTCTGCAAATTGCGGCTGTAGCGGAACGTGTTTGCGGGGATAGCCTTAACGCCTTCGGGGATCGTGATCGAGTTGAGCGACTCGCATGCCTCGAAGATACCTTCGCCTGCTTCTTCAAGCTTAACGGGGTAATCGAACTCATTGAGCGACTTACAATTTGTAAATGCGTTTCTGCCGAGCTTTTCAACAGTGTTCGGAAGCTTTGCAGATGCAAGGCGGGTATCGTTGCGGAAGCACTCCTCGCCTATCGTTTTGAGCTTATCGTTAAATGTAACATTTTCAAGCTTCGGACAATCTTTGAATACCCAGCCGCCGAGAGTTTCGAGTTTTTCGGGGAGCGTTACCTGTGTCAGGGCGCTGTTTCTCTCGAATGCTGCGGTGCCTATAGTCTTTATCGAGTCGGAAAACTCGATATCGGTAAGCGCTGTGCATTCAAAGAACGCAGAAGCGCCGATCGACTTCATCGTTGAGGGGAATTTTACGGATTCGATACAATTGCAGTACGAGAAAGCTTTATCGGGAACCGACGTGATGCCCTCGGGGATAACAAGCTCGGTGATGCCGGGGCAGTTTTTGAATGTGCTGCCGAAAGCTGTTTCCCAGTTTTTCGGATAATGGAAGCTTGTAAGCTTCGTACACTCTTCAAAAGCGTACTCGCCGATAGACTCAACGGAATCAGGAATATCAAGCTCTGTGAGCCTTACGCATCTGTAGAATGCGTTTCTGCCGATCTTTTTAAGGTTTTTCGGGAATGTGAACTTCTCAAGATCGGAGCATTCCCTGATCATGTTGTCGGGGATCTCCGTTACGGAATCGGGCAGTGTAAACCCGGTAAAACCGGACGATCTGAAAGCCTCGTTTCCGATCGTCTTTAAAGAATCGGGAAGCTCGATAGTTTTAAGGTTTTTACACTCACTTACGGCTTTTTCGCCGATCGTTGTAAGTGTAGACGGAAGATTGAGCTTTTCAAGATATGTTGCGCCCTGGAATGCGTAATTGGGAAGCTTTTTAACACCTTCGGGAACGGTGATCTCCGTAAGGTTTTCGCAATTCTCAAAAATATTGTAGCCTGCCTCTTCCCATGTTACGGGGAGCGTTACGCTTTCAAGCTTCTTGCAGTGTGCAAACGCACGGATCCCGATCGACTCAACATTTTCGGGCAGGACAATGCTTTTAAGTCTTTCGCATCCTAAAAGCGCCTCGTTTCCGATACTGCGTGCGGAAGCAGGCAGCGAAACAGATTCAAGCTGTTTGCAGTTTTTCAGAACGTAACCCGATACAGTTTCAAAGCTGTCGGGGAATGTGAAGCTTCTGAGGCTTGCGCACTCTTCAAAAGCCGCCTCTTCTATAGCTTCAAGGTTTTCGGGAAGCTCCACCGATTTAAGAGCAGAGCAGCCGTAGAAAGCGCTGTTGCCTATCTTTTTGAGCGTTGAGGGAAGATTGATCTTTTCAAGGCAGTTTGCATACTTGAACATCAAGCCGGGGATCTGTTCAACGCCCTCGGGAACGGTGATCTCGGTGAGCTTTTCGCAGTTTCTGAAAATGCTCTCGTTTGCTTTTTCAAGCTTTTTCGGATATGTAAAGCTTGAAAGTCTGCGGCAGTTTTCAAAAGCGTAGGCGTCGATAAATTCAACAGAATCGGGAACGTCTGCCGTTTCAAGTCTCTGGCACTCATAGAAAGCCGCATAACCGAGCGATACAAGCTTTGACGGGAATTTAACGCTTGTCATAGCTTCGCAGTGATCGAAAGCATATCTGCCGATCGTCTCGACATTATCGGGGATCGTGGCAGTTCTGAGCGACTTACAGTTTCTGAATGCGTTTTCGCCGATAGAAACGAGCGAATCGGGAAGCTCTACGGAGCGAAGATACTCGCAGCCGCTAAAAGTGCAGTTCGGAAGATTTTCGATCCCTTCGGGAACCTTCGCCTCTGTTATGAGAGGACACTCCGCCCATACACGTTCTTCAATCGATTTAAGGTTCTTAGGATAATCAAGCGTCGGAAGCATTGCACAGCGGTAGAATGCCTGATACCTGATCGTTGTTACCGAATCAGGGATATCTGCTGTTTCGAGCCTGTCGCAAAGAGCGAACGTTTCTCTGCCGATAGATGTAAGCGATTTCGGCATAGTGACCTCTTTTATCATCTTGTTCTCACGGAACAGATAATCACCGAGAGCCACAACGAGCTTATTGTCGATCTTTTCGGGGATAACAACAGCCGTGTCGCTGCCGCTGTACTTTGTGATCGTGACTTCGTTTGTCGATTCGTCAACGGTATATTCAAAATCGCCGCTTACAAAAGTCTCGCCCGAAGCTTCGGGGAGTTTTTTCTCACCGACAGCAAAGCTCACGTCATCGACAGTGACCTCAGACTGTGAGGGCAGCTCGTCTGTCTCGGCTGCAAGAGCCGAAATGGGGGTGCTTACCATAGAGCCGACCATCAAGATACTCAGTATAAGAGCCGTTAGCTTCTTATTCATATCATCCACTCCTTTTACTAAAAATGAAATCTCGGAACTATTCGTTCCGTGTGTACTATAAAATTATAACATTTCAATTAAATATTTTCAATAGTTTTTAGTTAATTTTCCGTTATTTCCGTTAATTCCCATGATTTTCCGATTTTTCCTTTTTGTATTGCCTATTTGACCGACGTATGTTATAATCAGAATCGAGGTGACAAAAAATGACTTTCGGCAGCAGATTAAACGAACTGATAACAAAAACGGGGATCTCAAACAAAGAGCTTTCCGGGCTTTCGGGGATATCCTCCGTCTCCGTATGGAGATACCGCAACGGCACACGAGTGCCCAAGCGTGACAGCAAAGAGGTGGCAAACCTTGCAAAAGGGCTTGCACTTGCCGCAAAGGACAGCAAGCTTTCCGAAGCGCAGATCTATACGCTGCTCAACGAAACACTGACATCGCCCGAGGACGATAAAGCGGTCATATCGGCGCTGAAAACGATAATGCACGAGCTGGAGCTTTCGACAAAAGAGCTTTCGGCAATGATGGAGTACGACCCGTCTTTTTTATCGAAGGTCCTAAGAGAAAAAGCAGAGCCGACAAAGCTTGACGCTCACACCGCAGCGCTTGCGGCATTTCTTGCATCGGATAAGACAATGCACAGCAGGAAAATAATTCTCTGCCGCCTTATCGGGTGCGACATAGATATTATATCGGACTCAAAGCTGTTTTATGAAAAGATATGCGCCTACCTCTCGCCCCGTCAAAACGGCTCGATAAAGCACCGCCCTGCCACAGTTGACAGCTTCGTAAAAAAGCTTGACGAATTTGATCTTGAAGACTACATCAATGCGATACGGTTCAATGATATAATCGTACCGACTGCGCCGATACAGCTGCCACGTTCAAAATACTACACGGGCATAGATCAGATGAAAGCAAGCGAGCTTGATTTCATGCGCTCGACTATACTTTCACGCTCGAAAGAACCTGTTTTCAGCTACAGCGATATGCCGATAAAGGAAATGTCGTCCGATTCGGCTTTTTCAAAAAAATACATGCTCGGGCTTGCAATGATGATAAAAAAAGGGCTGCATCTGAACCTGATACACGATGTGAACCGCCCGTTTGAAGAGATGATGATAGGACTTGAAGCGTTCATTCCGCTTTATATGACAGGGCAGATATCGCCGTATTACCTCACCGAACCAAACGGCAAGCTTACAAATCTGCTGCTGAAAGTATCGGGAGCGGCAGCACTTCACGGCGAAGCGATAAACGGATACCACGCAATGGGGCGGTACTTTTTCTCGTCAAAGGAAGAGGATCTGCGATACTACAAACTGCAGTCGGAGCTGATGCTCAGCAAATGCAAGCCGCTTATGGAAATATACACAGCCGAAAAGAAAGACGAATACACTGACTTCTTTTTCGATTCGTTCACCGCAAAAGGCGAGCGCAAATACATATTGAGCAGCCTGCCGTGCGCTTGTGTAAGCGATGAGCTTCTGGAAAATCTTTTGAGACACAACAGCATCACAGGCAGCGCTGCGGACAATATACGTTCTTTCATCACAAAGGCACGCACAAGCTTTGAAAGGCTGCTTGAAAGAGAGAAAGTAACGCTCGTGATACCCTGCACAAGCGGTGACAGCTTTGAGGCTAATGCTTCCACGCTGTGGCTGCCCGGACTTTTTCTGAATTTCGGGCTATCCTACACGAAAGAATTATTCAAAAAGCACGCAGAGCTTACGAAAAGGCTTGCAAAAAAATACCCGGCCTGCACGCTTGAAACAAACGACAGACCGGGGTTCAAGAATATTGATATCACGGTTATAAAAGGAACACGGGTGATCGTATCGAAGGCAAAATCTCCGACGATACATTTTGTTATAAATCACCCGAGAATGGTTGAAGCGTTCGAGAATTTTTCGATGCCGATAGTGGAATAAAAAAGCGTACAACCAAAAGTTTTTTGCGCAGATTTTTTTCAAAAAAGCTGCCGAGGGTGTGGGGCGAGAAGCCCCACAAAAAAGGTTCAGACACGAGGCGAAGCCAATGTCCCGGACGGAAAACTAACAAAGTTCATATTTCACAAAAAACTCATGTATACTACAAACAACGCACAGCTGCCCATGCGGCAACTGTGCGTTGTCAGTCTGTCGATAAAGTTATTACGCCGCCGTGTGACGGCGATGAAGCTTGATGCGATTGTTAGCTTAGGGGCATTTTCTGCAAAAATGCCCCTCTTTCCAAAACAGTCCACCGGACTGTTTTGGAAATTCACCCCTAAAAGGGCGTGAGCATGCCTCCGGCAGGCAAGGGCGCTGAGTCTCGGCTGCCGCCTCGGTCGGTGCTGTTGCCTTGCGGCAACGTCTGCCACCGGCAAACCGCACCCCTTGCAACCCGCCCGCTTTTTGAAAAAAGCGGGGCAAAAACTTTTAGCTGTGGTTCCATAACATTTTCGACAAGTAAACAACGCACAGCTGCCCTGCGGCAACTGTGCGTTTTATTATCAGTCAGCTTTTCTCAACGCAAAGAAAATAAAGTCGGGATGGTGTATAAGTCCGCCGAACTTTTCGGGGTATTTTTTCACGATCTCTTCCGGCAGCTCCGCTTCCCTGCACTTTTCAATTATAAACCCGGCACTAACGATCTCATTAATGATCGTAGATACCCTGCGGTGATAAAGTTCATAATCATCAACGACCCACTTGATCTTTCTTTTACCTTCCGCACCATAGTTATGCAGATTGGCATACAGCTTTTCTCCGCTTTCGGTTCTTGTATATCTGTCATACACGCCATCGTAAGCCGTTGATATCGGGTGAGACATTGAGAACACTACTTTTCCGTCTTTGTTCAGAAGATTCTTTATATTTTTCATCAATCCTTCGAGATCCTCAACATAATCAAAAGCGAGTGAGCTTGTGACTACATCGTATTTCTCACTAAGTTTATCAAGATCTTCAAATGCAAGTCTTCGGTACGTTATATTATCGGCGGAATTATTCTTCACTGCACACGACAGCATTTTTTCCGAAATGTCTATTCCCGTGACAGACTGTGCGCCCATTTCGGCATACTGCTTTGCATGCTGACCCATTCCGCAGCCTATATCGAGGACTTTTTTGCCTTCAAGAGGCGGCAGCATGGAAGTTATTATCGGTGTTTCTATAATATCGTTAAAATTTATCTTATCAGCTCTGATGTTTTTAAAATTTTCAAAAAACTTTTCGTTATCGTATATATTTTGCTGTGACATTTATTTCTCCTAAAATAATTGTTAGTTTTCCGTTCGGCACATTGGCTTCGCCTCGTGCCTGCTTTATCCGTAACGCCGGTTAACTTTTTTTGCTTCGCACGCTGTTATTATTGCTCTGAGTCCACTTCTTTTGTTATTTCCAATTTTTTGTGGGGCTACTCGCCCCACACCCTCGGCAGCTTTTTTGAAAAAAAGCTGCGCAAAAAACTTTCGGATGTGCTCTTCTTTTCTTTAATTATGACAAAGCAACGGGAGCAGCGTTGATCTGCTCCCGAAATAATTTCAGTTTATTAAACTATTAATAATCAGCCTTACCTGTGATCTTTGTGAAGCACTCTTTGTAAAGCTTTGCTGTGTTCTCAACGATATCCTCGGGAAGCTGCGGAGCGGGTGTTACGCCGTTGAGCTTCTTCTCGATGAGCCAGTCACGAACGAACTGCTTGTCGTAAGATCTCGGTGAAACGCCTGTCTTGTAATCCTCTGCTGCCCAGAAACGGCTGGAATCGGGAGTCATTACCTCGTCGCCGATCGTAAGAACGCCGTTCTCGTCATAGCCGAACTCAAACTTTGTATCAGCAATGATAAGACCCTTCTTCTTAGCGTCTTCATAGCACTTGTTGTAGATCTTAACACAGATATCTGCGATCTTATCTGCTTCTTCCTTGCCGATCTCATCTCTGAGTCTGTCAAGAGTTATGTTCTCGTCGTGACCTTCGCTGTTTTTAACGGAAGGAGTGACCATAGGAGCCTTGAGCTTCTCTGCAAGCTGATACTCGCCCTCGATAGGCTGGCCGCAGTAAGCTTTGTTCTTCTTGTAGTCTTCCCACATGCTGCCGAACATATAGCCTCTTACGATAAACTCATAAGGGAGCATCTTCAGCTTCTTTGTCATTACAGTTCTGCCTTCGTACTTTTCCTTGTCTGCGAAGAACTCGGGCATGTCGGAAAGCTTGTCGGAAATGATGTGATTGGGGATAATGTCCTTCGTAAGATCGAACCAGTAAAGCGAGATCTGATTGAGAGCCTTGCCTTTGTTGGGGATAGTCGAATCGAGAATAACGTCAAAAGCGGAGATCCTGTCTGTTGTAACAAGCACAAGCTCGCCGTTGTCTGTCTCATAAACTTCCCTTACTTTACCTGAAATGATCTTGTTCATGATAAACACCTCTTGCTCTTTCTTTTCTGCAATTATACAAATGCCGGTGAAAAATGATGTTGTTACATTCATAAAACCCACAGCGCTCATTCCGCCTGCATCATTTATATTATATCAGAATAAGACGCATAGTTCAATAACTGTTTTCTCTAAAAGTCGGCAAATTTTATGCCTGCGGTTGAATAAACATGCTGTCCGTTGAGATTTGCTGTGATTATTGTTCTCATAAAGAAAAATCAATTTTCTGTTATCACAATCCGCCTTTCATAACGGACGCTATGATATAGCCGTAAACAACATCGGCAAACACAACCGCTGCCAATAATGATGAGCAGATAACCAGCGGTTCTGCTTTTGCTTTTTTTACAAACTCCATAAACCTCGGCACTATCAGAACGCCGAACACCGTTCCGAAAACGCCGAAAACAAGCACCGATCTTGCGCATATGTAGCCGTCGATATTGCCCCAGTTCCATATCTCGACATTGTAATCCCAAAGCCTTACTCCGCCCATAAGGTTAAACAGCGCCCAGCCCGTTGCATACTCGATAATGCCCGAACCGACCACCGATATAAAAAACAGCAGTATCGGGTGAAGCTTTACTCTTTGAACGATCAGTATAAGCACCAGTATGCCGAAAGCGTATATCGGGAGCCACGGCCCGAAGCCGTGCCCTCTTTTTACGAAATATCCGAGATCTATCCTATAGAAGATCATTTCATATACCCAGCCGAGGAATGCACCGAAAACGGTCAGAAGGAACACTCCTATGGCAGTTCTCTTTTTTTCTGTAAGTTCAATTTTCATATTACCGACTCTTTCTTTTGTTTTATTTCTTTGCAAGCATCGAAACGGCTTCGTCCATCGAAACGCATTCTGCGAATCTCTTCGGCCACATCATATCATTGTAATAGCGATACGTTGTTTCGCCGCTCATATAATCATTATCAAATGTGGAGTTTGCGCCTTTCGGAACTACAACTCGGAATCCCCTTTCAAACGCCGATTTGATCGTAGCGTCAATGCAGAAGTTCGTCTGCAAGCCTGCGATCATCAGTTCCTTCTCACCTGTTTTTTCAAGATACTCCGCAAACTCCTTGCTGCCGAAGCAGCTGTTGATGGTCTTTACATACACCTTTTCGTTCTTTTCGGGTGCGACCTGATCTGCTATCTCAAAATCGGTATCGCCGACCGAAAAGCCCGTTCCCACGCCATCGTCGTGCTGAAAATAGATCAGCTCAACATTGTTCTTTCGTGCGGTGTCTATCAGCTTTTGGGTGTTTTGAATAAAGCTGTCAAAGGCATATAAACGATCGTCGGTTATGCCTTTTTGGATGTCGATTATAAGTAATATCATTTGTGGCTCCTTTTTTCTGAAACGATCAGAGTATATTCCGTGCTGCTCCGAATTCTCTCTCAAAAGCTGCATAATTCTTATCGGGCGGTACGGCGAACACAACTTCTTTTACCTTTGTGTCACCGAACACCTCTCTGAAAGCACAGGCGACCGTTTCCGCTTTCTGCGCAAAAACTCCGCAGCCGTAAGCACCTGCGATCAGGATATCTACACCTTCCGTATCACAAATATCTCTGATAAAACGAATTCTGTCTTTGAGGGCTTCTTCGTTTTCTTCTTCCGTGAATCTGCCCTTGCCGAGCATAACGGAACGATTGGGCGCTGCGCATGTGATAACATCGGCAGATACAAAGCTCTCATAATTATCACCGAAGAAATACACTTCGGGAGAATAGAGCGCTCTGTTCATGTATAGACCTCTGTTGTAATTTGCTTCGTTCCACTTGTAGTATTCGGGAAACTCACGAAGAATATTATACAAAAAAGAAGAATGGCATATAGCCTCCTCCTGAGCTACGGCTCCGTTTATAAATCCGCCTCCGGCATGCCTGTAGCTTGCGAAATTCATCACGGCAAGCCTGCCTTTACCGGCATTTCTTCTGATACTATCCTGAGAATAAGACTGTTCCAAAGCAAACGAAGCGCTTCTTTCGGCTTTTTCTGCTCTCGAAAACTCTGTTGAGTAAAGATGCGTTTCCGCAATACTCTTTTTTATCTGATCGCCAAACAGCCTGTCCATTGACTCCGTATGCTTTTCGGCAGTGTTTTTAAGCTGTTCTTTTCGTCCCATTTCATAACCTCCTTGGTTTTGTTTTTATTACTTTGAGAATTAAATAATCGACTGATTCATCTTGATTTTTCAACTTGAATATCGGTATAATACTACAGCTTCTTCTTAAAACAAATGATCCTGTTAGCCTCCTCAAAGCCCATAGCCATATGAAAACTCAGGCTATCGGCATTATCGAGTTCACAATCGCCGGCAAACTCCGTGCAGCCTTTCTCCTTAGCCCATTTCTCACATTCCAAAAGCAGTTTTGCGGCATATCCTTTTCTGCGGTATTCTTCCAAAACAAATATTCCTTCAAGATATCCGACAGGTGAACTATGCGTACCTTCCACATAATCATAACGAAGCTGACACTGTGAAAAACCGACCGGTTTGTTTTCATCGTATTGGATAAAGCAAACTGAATCGTCATTTTGTGTCAATCGACGAAACAACTCTATTAGTGTGTTGAGGTTATTATCAGGCCACATACGAACCGCCAAATCTGCAAGTACATCAGCGTCCTCAATATCAGCTCGTTTGATCATAGCTTATCTTTCTCCTGATTCATTCGGAAGCATAAAGAAAGCATCAGTTTTCCATACACTCTTTATGATGATCCGTATATCCCGCTTCGTGAGCTTCTTCGATAGTTTTAAAGTAAACTCTGTTATACTCGGCAGGAAGCTCGCTGCAATCGATACTGTGCAGTTTTTTGCTGTGTATATTTGCAATATAGTGAAAATCCTCCACATTTTCTGTACTGGATACACTTTCCACGAAATCAGAAACGGTTTCCGTATCGGACATTTTCTCCTCATTATCGGAAACTGTTTCGCTAACGGATATATTACTATCCGACTTAGAAACGTTTTTTATATCAGTTCTGTTATTCCCTACCCAAAAACCTGCGAAAAAGAATATCAGAAAGGCAATAAAAACAACGATATATGCAGTTATTCTTTTCATTTTATTGACCTCCATTCGTTATAGATCATGGTTTTCTTGACATCGATGCAACCGTCTCCACATGCTGCGTTCTCGGGAACATATCAACAGGCGTAACGTTCTTTGTGATGTAGCCCTTTTCCGCAAAGATCTTCAAGTCACGGGCGAGCGTTTCGGGGTCGCATGAAACATACACTACACGGTCGGGCGACATTGAAGCTATCGACTCGATAACAGAAGCGTCGCAGCCTTTGCGGGGCGGATCGATAACTACAACATCGGGGCGGGTGCCTCGCTTCAGAAGCTCTGCTGCCGCCTTTGCTGCATCGGCGCACATGAACTCTGCGTTCGTGATACCGTTTACCCTTGCGTTTTCACGGGCGTTCTCTATCGCTTCGGGAATGATCTCAACTCCGATAAGATCTTTGACATTTTTCGCCATCGAAAGACCTATCGTACCTGCGCCGCAGTAAAGATCTATGAGCAGCTCATTTCCCGTAAGCTCTGCACACTGTGCGGCAATTGAGTAAAGGTGCTCCGTCTGATCGTGGTTTATCTGGTAAAACGAAAGCGGAGATATATTGAATTTCAAGCCGCAAAGCTCGTCCGTTATCATGCCGCTGCCGAATATCGTTTTGCATGTTTTGCCGAGAATGACATTTGTCTTATCTTTGTTTACGTTAATAACAACGCTTGTAACGCCGCAGTCAAGGTCCGTCAGGCGCTTTACAAGCTCGTCCTTATAAGGAAGGGTGTCGCCGTTTATCACAAGACAGACCATGACCTCGCCGCTGCTAAAACCTTTTCGCATATACAGATGCCGCAAAAGACCCGTGTGTGTTTCTTCGTTATACACACTCACGCCGTTTTCTTCGACCCATGAACGCACCGCTTTTGCAATTGCGTTCATATCGTCGGGCTGGAGTTTACACTCGCCCGTGCCGACAATACGGTGGCTGTGGCTGCCGTAAAATCCCATGCAAACAGCGCCGTTTTTGTCTCTGCCTATGGGTATCTGCGTTTTGTTTCTGTAGCCGTCGGGATATTCGCCGCCTACTATATCATTCATGTGAAAATCTTCGAGTCCGCCTATTCTTGTCAGCGCATCATAAACTCTTTGCTTTTTTATTTTCAGTTCTTCATCATAAGAGATATGGCGGAATACGCAGCCACCGCACTTTGTGTAGCAGTCACAGTCCGGCTCGATACGCCTTCCGGAGGGAGATACAAGCTCTTCGATCTTAGCAAATGCGTAGTTTTTCTTGACCTTCAATATACGTGCGTTTATCTTATCGCCGACAGCAGTCATCGGTACAAAAACAGCCATGCCGTCAACACGCCCGATACCGCTGCCCTGCCCTGTTATGTCGGTTATCTCTAATGGGATCACGTCGTTTTTTTTCATTGTAAAATATACGCCCCTTCTTGGCAATGGACAATTGAAAATTGACAATGGACAATTGCGGTAAGGCTCACTGCGTTCGCCTTCCTTTTAGTGTGGAATGTGGAGTGTGGAATTAAGGAAGCACTTCGTGCTTGATTTGTATTAGTATAATCAGACTTTACACATCTCTCTCGGCAGCGAATAAAGTTTATCTTTGCAAAAAATATTACAATCCAACTCGCCGCAGGCGAATTCCGCAATTGTCCATTATCAATTGTCCATTGTCAATTGATATCATAATCTTATTTATAAGATTATGATATCATAAACTCTTGCCCGTTTCAACCAAAAAGTAATCTTGGAACTGCAATTTGTCTTATATTATTTATGTTGCTATTTTTTTTAAAATGATATATAATATGTTTTACGGAATTCTTGCAATAAACATTTTAAGAGGTGCTTGAAATTGTATATAGATAAAAAATGCGACAGATCGTATGATGATATTCTTGATAAAATCAAAAGAGTACACTTTATCGGCATAGGCGGTTCGGGTATGTGTCCGCTTGCAGAGATCATGCTTTCAAAGGGCTATGAGGTAAGCGGCTCCGATATGAATGACGGCGACACACTGCAGCGCATCATCGGCTACGGCGTTCCCGTTTATATGGGTCACAAAGCGGAGAACATCAAAGGCGCAGAGCTTGTTGTTTACACGGCTGCCGTTAAAAGCGACAACCCCGAGCTTGCAGCAGCCCGTGAGCAGGGTATCCCGACGCTTGAACGTTCCGTTATGCTCGGCGTGCTTGCAAGACGCTACAAAAACACTGTAGCTGTTTCGGGAACACACGGCAAGACAACTACCACAGCTATGCTTTCGCAGATACTTATCGGAAGCGGTTTCGAGCCTACAGCCGTTATCGGCGGCAAGCTGCCTGCTATCGGCGGCAACAGCCATGTCGGCACATCGGAGATCATGGTGTGCGAAGCGTGCGAATACGTTGATTCGTTCATTCAGATAACACCTGCCGTTGCGATCATTCTGAACGTTGACGCAGATCACCTCGACTACTTTGAAAATCTTGACAACATAAAGAATTCGTTCCGCAAATTCGTGGCTCAGACAAGCGACTGCGTTGTTGTAAACGGCGACGACGAGAATTCTCTCGACTGCGTGACGGAGCATAAAAATGTCATCACATTCGGCTTCGGCGACAACAACGAATACAAAGCTGTTATGACCTCGCCCGAATCGACTGTTTACGATGCTTTCGATCTCTATCACGACGGCGAAAAGCTCTGCAATATCGAGCTTTCCGTTCCCGGCAAGCACAACGTTTACAATGCTCTTGCTGCTGCGGCTGCTGCTCACTATCTCGGTGTTCCTGCCGATAAGATCGCACAGAATCTTCATGAATTTCTCGGCGTACACCGCCGCTTCGAGATCCTCGGCAAGCACTGCGGCGTGACTGTTGCTGATGATTTTGCTCATCACCCGACAGAGATCAAAGCTGCTCTCACCGCTGCGATGGGCATGGGCTTCAACAAGGTATGGAACGTATTCCAGCCGCACACATTCTCAAGAACAGCGATGCTTCTTGACGATTTCGCCGAAGCTCTCTCGATCGTAGATGAGGCGGTTATCCTTGAGATACTCCCCGTAAGAGAGACGAACACGTACAACATCTACAACACCGACCTCGGCAAAAAAGTGCCCGGCTCGAAGTGCATCGACACATTTGAAGATGCCGCAAAGTACGTTTGCGAAAACGCAAAAGACGGCGACCTCATTCTCACAATGGGCGGCGGCAACGTTTACATGTGCGCCAATCTCATCAACAAGATGCTTGAAGAGAAAGAGAACGCTTGATAATTATTCTATTTGAAAAAAAATGTCCCTGTCCGCTTATCGGGCAGGGTTTTTCTTGTTCATCACTATTCCAAACTATGGATAAACAGCACAATTTGAGTACCATTTTTTTGGAATAATCATTAATTGAAATTGCAGCCTCGAAATGGTAGAATAGCTTTAAGCGTTAATCATTTAGTGTGGTGCCGTCTTAAAGTGCCCACTTTACACTTATACTTTTATTATTTATTCAGGGAGGCATATTTCATGAAAAAATCAACAGCGGCTCTGCTTGCAGCCGCAATGGTGATCGGTGCGGTATCGGCGGCGCCGGTCACTGCATCAGCGGAAGACGATGCTGCCGGCGAAGCGGTGCTTTCGTTCAAGCCGGAAAAAGCTCTTTACGCCCACGCTGTGACCGACAGCAAAGAAAAAGATGCCTGGTGCGCATGGCAGTGCGAACACACAGACGAGCTTGAAGAAGTGAATGTAAACACGAAGTATTTCTTCATGCCGTCGTCGGTTGACGGCACATCGGCAGAGCTTTACAATGCCGGCGATCAGGCTGTAACTATCGGCTCTACGGAGATCAAAGCCGGAGAAACGGCTCTGTTTGATTATGAGCTTGGAAAAGAGTACACCGTTGTGTTTGACGGCGAGGATATAACGGTATCGTTCCTGCGCTCAACTGCGGAGGCGGCTATATACGTCAACAACAGCAACGCTGACGACAACGGCACAGACCTTTTCACCTACCTTACGAAGAGCAAAAGCAACTCCGCAAAGGCAACGGGCGCAATAGTTAACGCCGACGGCACGGTTGACAACACGCCTATCAAAAAGATAAAAGGCAGAGGCAACACAACGTGGCAGAAAACAAAGAAGCCTTTCAACATCACATATGACGGCAAGGTTTCCGTTGCAGGCATGGAAAAGGGCAAAAAATACTCGCTGCTTGCAAATTATCAGGACGACTCGCTTTCAAGAAACCGTTTTCTTTATGATCTGTCCGACGCAGTAGGTATCCCCTACGCTTCCGAATCACGCTATGTTGATTTCTACATTGACGGCTGCTACTTTGGCTCATATCAGATAGCACAGAAGATCGAGGTAGGTTCATCGGAAGTAGTCAACGATATTGACGATGAAGCTTATCTTGCTGAGGACGGCAAAACTGTCAACGAAGATTTCCCGTTCGTTGTGGAGATCGACCCGAGCGCTTCAAGCGACGACTACACCGTAAAAGCTTCGGACGGTTCTACGCTCACGATAAAAAGCCCCGAGCTTTCAAGCGGCGATCCGGGCTATGGCGAAGTAAAGGCATACGTAAAAAAGAAGTACAACGATTTCAGCAATGCGTGCGCAAATCCCGACAAAAAGGATCTCAGCGAGTATGCCGATATCGATTCCGTTGCGAAGCTGTATCTTATCAACGAGCTTGGAAAAAACTGGGACTCCGGCGTTGCAAGCACGTTCTTTACGTATAAGCAGGACAGCGACGGCAAATATAAATTCTTCGGTTCACCCGTATGGGACTACGACAACTCTCTCGGCAACGCAAACGGCATAGCGGGCGACCTGAACAAGTTCGGCGTAAAGGACTACACCGAATACACCGGTTGGTGGTGCGAGTACAAGGGCAGACGAAAAGGCTCGAAAACATCAAGTAACATCATGAGCAACATTGCCGTTAACAAGTACATCAAAGAGGTCGTTCCGACTATATGGTTCGAGGAATTCGTTCCTGCAATGCAGCATTTTGACGGCAGCGCTTTCAACGAGGATATCGACCGTGAATTCTACACAGCAGACAAGTATTACGCACTTATAAACGGTTCGGCGGAGATGAACTACAAAAGCGGCTGGCTTATCAACACAGGCGACTGGATAGCCGACCACTCAAGCCTTAACAAGGCGCACTTTGACTACAAAACAGGCGAATACTCCGCTTATCCCACAAAGCAGATATACCCCCAAACATTCGAGGGCATGTACAATTACGCCGTTGCATGGTTCGAGAGCCGTGCGGCGTGGTTATCGTCTCAGTTCTATGACGACTACAAGAAGAGCCTGAATACGGGACTTCTCGGCGATGCAAACGGCGACGGCGCCGTAAACTCCGAAGACGCTCTTACCATACTGAGAGCATCGATAGAGCTTGAAAAGATACCCGACGAGCTTATCCCCTGCGCCGACATCAACGGCGACAGCACGATCGACACAAGCGACGCAGTTTCGGTACTCAGATATTCCGTAGGCTTTGACGACGGCCTGAATATCGGATTAACGAAATAAAACAACAGATGAAAAAGCGCTCCGCACCATCATCGGTACGGAGCGCCGTTTTGTTTATGCTGCGTTTTCAAGTTCAACAGCACAGGTGTAATAGAGATACATTGATTTCAAAAGATCAACAAAGTCTGCATAGTTTGCATTGTTCTTGTATTTGTTGTACATCGAGAACATATAGCAGCAGGGCGAGTATTCGATACTCTGCTTCTCTGTTCCTGCGCTGTTTTCAACTAAGAGACCGAACTTTGTGCCGAGCTGAGAAGGATCGATTCCGTTCACCTCAACATAGAACACGTTTTCCATCTTCTCCTTAACGCCGTAAGACATCGATGTGCCGTCGGGAGCGTTTTGGAGGGAGAACTTGTATTTTGCCATAAGCGTGTTTATATCGGCATTGTTCGGGTTGTCGGCAGTAAAGTAATAACGCACCGTTGTTGCGCTTCTCAGAAGCAGCGTTGCACCCGAAAACTCAAGTCCGGAAATATCGTCCGTTCTTGACGATGTGAACTCACCCTGTGTTTTCTCGGTGATATTGATATTTTTGATAAGGTTCTTGATCTTGTTTGTCTTTGTGCTTGAATTGCCGTCGAGATACGCATTTGAGCAGGCTCCGAACGCCTCTGTAGCGTCGATCATAGCGGCAAGCTCATCACTGTTGCCTGCTATCCCGGAAAGGTCTTCAAGGTTCTTGTTCACGGAGTATTCGGGGATATAGATCTTTCCCTGTGTGAACGCAGTTGTTACTTCTGCTGTTATGACAGAGTCCATCTGACGTGCTGCTACAGTTACGGAGAAATCGTATGTGTTCTCGCCGCTTGCATTGGAATCGTCAAAGCTGTACTCTGCATCTTTCTGACCGTCTACGAAGAATGTGATCTTACCGTTTGCCTGGGTGAACAGCGGATCTGCTGTTACACGGTAAGTCAGCTTGATATTGTCAAGAAGAGATGTATTCGCCGACTCTACATCACAGTACATATATTTTGCGTAGATCGTCGTATCCTCTGTGATCTGCTGATTGAAATCGAAAGGCGCCATACCTGCTTCATCGGCAGCCCATGCAACGAAGAATGCGTCATCTTTGTTTTCAAGCGGATCTATCTTGATGCTGTTGCCGTATGTGCCGCTGTCAACGACTGTCTGATAGATCACTTCGCCGTCTGAAATGTAAGTCACGGTAACTATCTGCTTGATCTTGTCAACACATGTCGAAAGATCAAGCGCATGGCTCGTGCTCTTTGAAGTCGGAAGATCGGATGTATAATAAATAAGCTTATCGCCCGATATCTTCAGGCCGTAGATCGAAGCGGTGCTTGAAGCTATCACATCGATCTTGCCGTTATAGTAGCCGTAGATCTTGTTATTGGTCGTAAAGAACACAACATCGTCGTCGGCAATTGCAGGAACAGAGAAATTTCCTACAAAGCCCCATGTGCCGCTTACAGTTGTAAGTGTGGTGGTCTCTTCTGTAGAACGGTTATAATAATTTACACTTATGGTTCTGTTCGAGTACGATGTGTAGAGCCAGCCGTCCTTATACGGCCAGATCGGAGTTTGCGAACCGTCCCAGAAACCGCTGTAAGAATCTGTAGGCGCAATGCTGAACATGTCCATCGTCATGCCGCAGTAAGTTGTCCACTCGGACTCATCCCATCCGTCGCCTCGTGCTGCAACATGGTCTTCACTTGAATTAAGGAAGTAGCCCTTTGAAAGCAGGCCGGGGTGGCCGTTATGGTAGCTGTCGTCGTGAGTTACGTCAACGTAGTACCATGTGCCGTCTATCTCGACGATATTCCATGCATGAACGTTATCCTTACTGGTCACTTTTACGCAGGGTATGCCGAGACGGTTGAGAAGATACGAATAAAGCGAAGCGTAAGCGTCGCAAACGCCTTCGTGAGACTCCTGAAGGAACTCGTATACTGAATGAACAGCATACGTAAAATCGTAATCAAAATCAACCGCTATAAAATCGTGGAGATACATAGCTTTTTCAGCATCTGTCCAGTCATCATGAACGGGCGCTGTCATTTTATCAAGCTCTGCAATAACAGAAGCATACTCTGTCTGCGGGGCGCTTATATCAAGACGATTTGGTTTTATATACCACTTAGGCTTTGTTCCTTGATAATATGGAGGTGCACCCCACGTTCCGCCGCTCAGATAAAAAATACCACATTCCGAATTTTCTGCTACTTCTAAATAAACATTGAAAATAGCAGTCATATTGCTTCCTTCATTATCCGTGTAATCATAAACATCTATAGTTTCGGGGTATAATGGAAGCTGCTCACAGAAATACGCCGCTAAATTTTGTGCCTGTGCAGCAGTCAAACCTAAAGTACCATCGTCATTATAAACGTCAGTGATATACGAAAAATCGGGTCTGTTGGTGTCGGCATAAGCCTTGGTCGGTAATACTGCCGCAAATGCTGTCATAATAAGACAAGCCGTAAGCAGTGCGGACAGCGCTCTTGAAGAACGTTTGTACATAAAAACCGCCTCCCTTTCATTACGGTAAAAAAATCTTTTTAAAATAAAGCCATGCAAGCGGCTATTTATAATATTTTACCACATTGAAGCCGTTCGGTCAAGATATATTATGAAAATACACAAAATAAAACTGCCCTTGTCATCACAAAAACAACAAAGGGCAGATTTTTTATTTCTTGAAAGGCTTTTTCTTTAAAGATTGTGAGAATATTGCGGCAAGCTCTTTTCTTCCCTCCGATGTGGAAAGCTTTGCAAGCGGAAGCTCGCCCGTTACGATCCTTACCATAACTGCTATGTAAGCTTCGCCGAGCGCCGCCGTAAGAGCCGACGCTGTAGCCGCCGATATCGCACCGCCAGCGATGCTTCCGGCGCCCGGTATGAGCTTAATGATGTTTGTTACGATGGAACGCCCTGCGATGGTCGTTCCCGTTGTTCCGAGCATTCCCGACAGTATCGTTGTTATCGCCGCCTTTTGAAGCGGTATTCCGAATATTGCCGTTATCTTTGCAAGCATCGCTATCTGTTCGGGAACGAGAATGGCGGCGTCCGAAAAGGGAATGGGAACGGCGCCCGTTACTGCGGCCATCTTTGCCGATTTTGCCACCACCGCCTGCGCCTCCCGTTTTTTTATGTCTACGCTCGCTTTCTGAACGGAGGCAAACGTGTTCTTTACGGCTGTCGGGATAAGCTCGTACATTACCTCTGTAAGCTCTTCAAGCCCGAACGCCTTGACTGTTATATCCTCGTCAAGCTCGTAATCCTGTGCAAGCACGGGAACTATCTTCTCAACGCCGAGCGCTTCCTTTTCTATCTCGGCTATAAGAGCACGGGCGTCTTTTTTTGAATAAGACTGCGTAAGAATGAGTATCACGGGGATACTGCACGTTGTCGTAGCCGACAAAAAGCTTTTCAGAAAGTACAGCTCCGTAGGTTCTATCCTGTGCGACGGCGTGCTTATGCAGTACCACACGCAGTGGATAGCCTCATCGACAGAGCCGCTCATAACGCCTTTCTGAACGAGCTTCTTCACCTCGCCTATAAGCCCGTCAACAGAATTCTGCCCCGAAAGCTCCATGCCGGGCGTGTCGTATATCGTGAGCGGAAAACCCTTTTTTGAAAGCGGGCGGATGTTTTTCGTTATCGGCTTGCCTACGCCCGTTGCGGCAAGATTCTCATTGAAAACTTTGTTTATAAGCGTACTTTTGCCGACTCCCGTTTTGCCGAGTATCAGCACATTGAGGCGGTTGAGGCTGTCGTATTCCTCCCTGACAGCTTTTACGATCTCCTCCGCCATATTAAGCGTATCTGCACTTTTCATATACACATACCTCCTTCCGAATAGATTGTATCATATCCTGAGGGAATAATTCAATATCAACGGTGTTCGGGAAAAAGATTTTACAGTTACTTAATATATGATAATATCAAATCGGTTTGATTGACGCACTTTTCACATTTTTTTAATGTTTATAACATTTTTATTGTTTCTATTGACAAACCATGTTCTTGGATTTATAATCAGTTTATAGGATGTGATGGAACATAATGTGGAAGATCGTAGGAAAATTTATAATGATGACACTAATCTCATTGATAATAATCGGGGCGGTCATAATGTTTGCCGCTTCGTTATTCCTTGCAAAGCAGCTGAGCTTCGCAACAAGGAACACACTCGAACAGGAGCGCAGATGGGCGAAAAGAAACGGCATCTGGGGTAATCTCGAAGAATACACCGTTTCGGAATACACAGTCGAGGGAAAGGACGGGTATATACTCCACTGCGAGCTTGTCAAAAACGACGAGACAGACAAGTATGTGATAATCTCTCACGGCTATACGTCAAACAGGTACGGAGCCGCAAAGTATGTGCCGATATATATCGACCTTGGCTACAACTGCATCATATACGATCTGCGTGGTCACGGCGAGAATGAGGAATCCATCTGCACGATCGGCAATTACGAATCGCAGGATCTTCTGAAGCTTATAGACGATACATACGAGCGTTACGGTCAGGATATATACCTCGGACTTCACGGTGAATCTATGGGCAGCAGCACTTCCCTTTCGGTGCTTGCGGAAAAGCCCGATGTTAAATTCGTAGTGGCGGACTGCGGCTTTGCGGATCTTTACGAGCTTATCGGCACAGGCTTCAAGGCAAAGCACGTTGGTTTCCTTGAACCTCTCGTAAACTTTGATATGGAGATCTTTTACGGCTGGAGCATGAAAGACACTCACGCCATAAAAAACATGGAGGGCACGGAAGTACCCATCTGTTTTATTCACGGCAAAGACGATACATTCATCACGCCGGACAACAGCGAGCGGATGCAGCAGGCAGCAGGAGGCTACACCGAGCTTCACCTTGTAAACAACGCAGGACACGCAATGTCAAGAGCAAGCCTCGGTCAAGCAGGGTATGAAGAGATCGTAAGAAATTTTCTGGATAAAATAAAAGAGTGATCCGTTTTCGGGTCACTTTTTTTGCATAAAAAAAGCCGCCCAAAGCAATGCTTTGAGCGGTTTGGTCCGAGTGACTGGAGTCGAACCAGCGGCCTCTTGAACCCCATTCAAGCGCGCTACCAAACTGCGCCACACCCGGATGTTGTTTTCTCAACAGGATTAATTATAGCATAACAAGGCATAAAATGCAAGAGTAAAATGGTTACAGTTTTGTAACTTATAATAATTACCGTCGGGCAGCTTATTCCGCCCGACGGTTTGCTGTTTACGCTGCTATAAGGCTGCTCTGTTTCTTGGGAGTCTGAAATACACTGTGAAATCAAAAACGGACGAACGCAGAGCAATGAGCGCATCTGAGGAGGTGCAGTACCTGTCTCTGTCAAGATCGAAGAACATAGACGGCACCTCATTCGATTCGAGAGATGAACGCAGAATATTCAATGCGTCATCCGATGTATATTGAACATACTGATTATCGTAAATATACTGATCTGCCTCTTCACCGTATTCAAAGCAAATGACGTCATCTTCTTCGCACAGTCTTAGTATTTCGGATTTCGTAAGAACAAGGGTTACAACACCTCTTTTAAGGAATTCTTCGTAATCATCTCCATCTCTGTACGGATCGCCATGATAAACAAATGCACGGAGAAAACTACTGCCGTCAGGCATTTTCGGAACAGGGATATCATATGATTCCCACAAACTAAATTCTTCATTGGCTGAATGCCTGCAATAACTGTTATCTCCCACAAGGCGCAGACGATTCATGGAAATATCGGCGCTTTCAAAAAGCGGTTCGATGTAACATTCTTCAAGCCAGTTCTCAATAGCAGGAACATCACTGTCAGGCGGCAGATCAATATGCATAACAAGCGAACCGTCATTACCGATAAGATCATCGTCGTCCGCTTTGTCCATCTCGGCTTTCAGGTCGGACGGTATCTTGTCAGAATGGTCTTTCTCAATTTTCAGTATCGGAGTCTCGTTTTCGTCAAGTGTTTTTACGCTCAATGCAGTTGCCGAAAGCATCGCCGAAAAAGAAACGGCAGCCGCAAGCGCAAGGGCTGTAAGCTTTATGACCGTTCTTTTCATAATAATACCTCCTATCTAAAAATGTTGATAATATCGTCTGCCGTAACACGTCCGCTTTGATCGTCCGTCGGCAGAATACTGCTGCTGTAGTCGAAAAGCGTCCAGCATGAGCAGTTGTAGTTATAGTCCAGAATGAAAACATACTCTTTGTCCTGCTCGGGGTCTGCCCTGCTCTCAACGATGGGAATATACTTGTTTTCTTCCATCACACTTTTTTGTTCATTCTTATATGACGGATCGGCAATTCCGCCGAACATGGTCAGATCAAGCTCACTGCCGCATTTTCCCTTTAATACTTCGGAAACATTGAGATGAACATCTGTACAGAGCATAGCGCAGTCTTCGCTCGGAATGAAGAAGTCAGAACTCATGTCGTCGGTCTTATCATTATCGGCTTCAAAAGAAATGCTGTCAACCTTTGCGATAACAATGAGTTCTGCATTTTCCGCCAGGATTTCAGCGAAACTCTGTTCTTCAACATCTATATCGATCGCTCTTGTGTAATACACCGAGCAATAAGTAATGGAAGGATGATCTGGCTGTTCCTGATCGGTATCATGGTACCAAGGAGGAGGAGAATCCGTATCGGGTTCGATATACCATCCATCCGTATCTGCATCTGTCACAGCGTCGATATCGGTGGCCGGACGGCTATCCGGTTTCGAGCTTGTGTTCTTCGAGCTTGTGTTCTTTGAGCTTGTGTTCTTTGAGCTTGTCGTCTTTGAGCTTGTTGTCTTTGAGCTTGTTGTCTTTGAGCTTGTGTTCTTTGAGCTTGTCGTCTTTGAGCTTGTTGTCTTTGAGCTTGTTGTCTTTGAGCTTGTTACCTTTGAGCTTGTTACCTTTGAGCTTGTTACCTTTGAGCTTGTTGTCTTTGAACTTGTTGTCTTTGAACTTGTTGTCTTTGAGGTTGCAGACTTTGAGCTTGTTGTTCCGGAGATCGTATCGTTTTTGCTTTCGTCCTCAGAGCTTGATGAAACGGACGATGTAGTTTTTGAACTTACCGTCTTTGAGCTTGCAGCTTTCGAGGAGGTCGTTTCGGAAGCCGTATTCTCCGACGATGAAGTTTTCGAGGAGCCTCCGCTTTCGGAGCTTGCAGTCTCCGAAGCGGAGTTTTTGGAAGATGTAAATGATGTGTCAATCTCTGTGTCAAAATCTGTCAGTCTGCTTTCCGCATTGCTCGGGACCGTTGAAGGATCGCTTGTCGGGATATTGCCGTGTGTGAACGCTCCTTTCCCCATGAGCGCCGTTACGGTAACGACTGCTGCCACTCCCAACGTTGCCGACGCTGCCGCAATCCTCTTGCGGCGCACAGCTCTTTTTTGCAGAACAATCCTGCTTTTCTCGAATACGGAAGCAGCGATTTCCTGATTAGTTTTCATAGTCATAGCCTTCCTTCCGTAATTCTTCCCCGAGCGATTTTTTCGCCCTGTACAGCAGATTTTCTACCTGCCGTTTCGTTTTGCGCATGATCTTTGCTGTTTCGCTGTTGGTGAAGCCCTCAAAGTAAGTGAGGTATATCACCTGTCTGTATTCTTCTTTCAGCTTGTCGAGACAATTGTGAACGACAAGCTTTTCCTCGTTGCGGAAATACTCTTTGAAGAGATCGGTCTCATCGATGATCTCGATGTTTTCGAGCGGCACAAAGCTTCTGCGGCGTGAGCGGCGCAGATAATCTCTGGCTATATTTCCGGCAATCGCAAAAAGCCACGTTTTAAAAGAACTTTTTGCTTTGAAGGCCGGCTTGTCCGTCACGAGCCTGACAAACACGTCCTCCATAAGGTCTTCTGCGGCAGTAAGATTGCCGCAAAAGCCAACTAAGTAGAGCATAAGTGCGTCCTTATACTCTGCTATGATCTCTTCAATACCGCTGTCGTCGCCCCCGAGAAAGCGCTTATATGCGGCAGCACCGATATCCATTTACAAACCTCCGTTATGAAAGCGCCCTGCAGAAGCCCTTTCACTTATTAGACGAACGAAAAAGCGAAAACTCTCACTTGTTTTAAAAATTTTTTAAAATCCTTATTAGAATATTATCATTTTACTATCATACATCTTTTTACGCTTCATTGCAAGACATTTCACAGAGCAGGCAGTAACGCTATAAATTATTGCAGTCAATACGATCATCACCGCATTTGCAGCTGCCCGCTGTTTTTACTCTTACCATAGAACGGCAATATATATTTCTGCAACAAATCAAAATATATACTTGATATCCTACTAAACCTATGGTATAATAGGGTTATTAGATCGTAATATGGTTAAGGAAGCACCGCAATTTTCCATTTCAATTTTCAATTTAACAAACCCGGAGGGATACCAATGAAAATATCTACAAAGGGCCGATATGCGCTCAGATTCATGTTAGAGCTTGCGGCTAACGAAGGCAGCTTTATGGCATTGAAGGACATTGCCGAAAAACAGAACATTTCAAAAAAATACCTTGAGCAGATAGTGCCGCTTCTCAACAGATCGGGAATGCTGCTTACAAACAGAGGCTACCAGGGCGGCTACAAGCTTGCAAAGAAGCCGAAGGAGTACACGGCAGGCGAGATACTCAGGATAACGGAAGGCAGCCTTGCGCCCGTTGCCTGCCTTGACGGTGAGACAAACACATGCGAACGCAAGTCGCTCTGCCCCACGCTTGAAATGTGGCAGGGGCTGTACAAGGTGATGAACGACTACCTCGACAGCATCACGCTTCAGGATCTTCTTGACAAATACCGCAAATTCGGTGCGGATGTCTACTATATCTGAAGCGCTCGCCCGGTGAAGAGTGAATAGTGAAAAGTAAATATTGAATAGTAATGAGAGCAATCGGTTTGTTGCTCTCATTTTCTTTTTTATGTCTATAAAACTCTTTCGTCACGCCGTACTCTATCAGCACCGTCCGCCATCGCTTCGCTCGGCTGATTTGGAGGAAGTACGGTTTACCGATACAGCAATACAATCCAAACGGCGCAGCCGATTACGACACTGTTCACTGAGCGAGCGCTTCATATAATAAGTCTCCTCTTTCTTTTCTGCTTCGGATATGTACGGCAGTCGGCTATAATTGCGTCTTCGCCTATCAGCTTGATGTTCGCCCAGGGGATCACCGTATCGGTGCGCCTGCCGAACAGACCGAAGAATTTCGGTCTGCCGTATACTATGATCGCCACAAGGCATGCGTTTTTTGTGTCGATCTCAACGTCGTCAACACAGCCTATTATCACGCCGTCAGACCCGTTTACTACCTCTTTGTGCCGTAACTGTGCTATTCTGCAGCTCATAAAAACACCACTCTTTAACAATTGATAATTGACAATGGACAATTAAGGAGTCGTCTTTATTAATGTGGAATGTGGAAAGTGGAATGGCGAATAAAGGAACTCGCCTGCGGCGAGTTGGATTATATTATTCCTCATAAACGATACTTCATTTGCTTTAGAGAAACAAGTGTTAAGGAAGCGCTGATTAAATCGAGTGCCCATATTGCGCAGTCAGATTTTGAGGCAAATTGGATGAAAAAGCCGCAGGGTTCGGTCTGCCGGCAATGTCGTCAACTTAAGAAACTTTGCCTGAAAAACCCCTCAGACGGCTGCGCCGCCAGCTCCCCTTTCAGGGGAGCCCGATAGGTTATCATTTGAAGTGCAACAGTAAAATAAAAATAGACAACATAGCATCAATAGTGTAAAATGTAAGTGCTAACAAAACCATTACACAAGAGGT
>CACZYP010000004.1 GCA_902785425.1 uncultured Ruminococcus sp.
TCTCTTGACATACAAAATCCCCCTTATGGTAGTTCTTCTTTTATTCTACCATAAGGGGGTGCTTTTTTCTATTGTCCGTTTTTACTGGACCTGTTCACTTTTGAGCGGCGTTTTTTTTAATTGACAATTGATAATTGACAATGGACAATTGCGGTCAGGCTCACTGCGTTCGCCTTTTTTAGTGTGGAATGTGGAAAGTGGAATGGCGAATGGCGGAAGCACTTCGTGCTTGATTTTGTATTAATGTTTTCAAATTTGAAAACTATTTCTCGGCAGCGAATAAAAGTATAACTTTATGATGACTAATACAAAACTAAACTTAAGGAACCACTGAATAAATCACGTCCTGCGGACTGAGCACCCATCTTGCTTGCATCTTTTGGTCAAATTGAACTCAAAAACCTTGAAATACGTCAGCTGCCGCCTCGGTCGGTGCTTCTGCCTACGGCAGAGGTCTCCACCGGAGACCCAATGTCAACAACTTAAGAAACTTTGCCTGAAAAACCCCTCAGACGGCTGCGCCGCCAGCTCCCCTTTCAGGGGAGCCTGCCAACTTTTGATAAAAACACAGCCTCACCTGAAAGGGGAGGTGGCACGCCGTAGGCGTGACGGAGGGGTTAATATATAAAGTGGCAAATACTATTTACTTTGTTTTATTCCTTAAGACTTTGTTTTATTCCTTAAGTTGTTGACATTGACCGGAGACCCGCACCCTGCGGATTTTTCGTCCAATTTCCCTCTAAATCTGACTGCGCAATATGGGCACTCGATTTAATCAATGCTTCCTTAATACTTATTTCTCGACAGCGAATAAAAGTATTGCTTTGCGAGAACTAATACAAATCCAACTCGCCGCAGGCGAGTTCCTTCATTCCACTTTCCACTTTCCACTTTCCACATTAAAAAAAAGGAACGAAGCGACTCCGCAATTTTCAATTTTCAATTTTCAATTTGAGCACGGCGTTTCAGTATTCGAGCTTCACAACTACGGCGTTGAAATTCTCTATCATGATAATCGCAAGATTCTCGTTGTTTATCTTTACGCTGCCGCCGAGGGCGTCGTTTGCGTCGCTTATGTAGTCGAACATGTAGTACGGTTCTTTGTTGAACATAACGTCTATGGCGTCGTTGAATGCCATATGATCGTCAAAGCGCACCGTGAACATCTCATCACCGTTCTGCGCAGCTTTTACAAGATCGTTTACCATAACGCTGCGGCTTTCTTCAAAGTCGGAAATGAATGTCGATTCGATCACATAGAAGTTAGCTGTCTCACTTGTACATTCCGGCAGGAAGAGATTATAAACCGACGGCAGTGAGGCTTCGTCTATATCGGTAATGAGCGGCTCGATGACGTGATCTGTAACGATGCGGCTGTCGCTGAGATTAAAGAAGTTGTAGTATGCGTTTTCGTTGTCGTCCCATGTGGCGTCAAGATGGTACCACTCGCCGTATATCTTCACCGTGTTCCACATATGCGGCGCATTTTCGCCGTAGCCGTTTGCGTAGTAGCAGTCTATGCCTACCTTGTTCAGAAGCATGCACATAGCGTGCGCATAGCCCTCACAGACGGCGCTGCCCTTAACGAGCGCACCGTATACCGTAAACTCCTCCCAGCCGTCCTCGGCTGTCTGAACGCCCTTAGCGTAGGTGCAGCCGTCCAGCACGGTGTTATGGATATATTTTTCGAGATGATACTCCTTAAGCCCGTCCGGAATACCCGACATTATCGTATAGATCTTATCGTTAAGATCGGAGATACGCTTTTCGCACTCCGAAGCGCTGACATAAGAATAAAGCTGAATGACCGACTGATTGCCTGCGGCGCCGTAAGTGTAGCGGTTGGATATCCAGAACACCTCAGGGTGATCCATAGTGAACGCCTTTATACTTACGTCCATATCCCTGTCGGAAAAGCCCTTATCGGAGATAGTCACCTTCCCTATCGGGTAAAGTCCGTCGTCCTCGGGCGTTTCCGATATTCTGAAAGCTGCCTGTCCGATCAGCTTATAACATTCCTTCTGGCTTTCTTTATATAGTGAATCGTAGCCGTGAGTTATCTCGGGCAGGCTCTCGTAAGAGCTGCTTGAAACGCTCTTGGTGCTTTCCACAACGGTATAGTTCGTATCGTCCTTGAAGCGAGTTTTTTCAAAAAGCCGCCCCTGAACGTCTTCAACTATATCGGTAACGAAGCAGCCCGATGTACCGAGCATAAAAAATGCGGCTGCGAATATTATTCCGAGTCGTTTTATCTTTTTGTTCATACTTACCCCAATTTAAATGGAAAATTGAAAATGGAAAATTGAAAATTTCGGAGTCGCTTCGCTCCTGTTTTTTTTATATTAGTTTGTTAAGACTTAATAGTTATCTCTCGGCAGCGAATAAAGTGTGATTTTGTGAGGATTAATACAAATCAACTCGGCGAAGCCGAGTTCCGCAATTGTCAATTATCAATTGTCAATTGTCAATTAAAAAAGGCGAACGCAGTGAGCCTGACCGCCATTTTCCATTTTCCATTTTCAATTTTCCATTTGACAAGTTTTCCATTTTCAATTTTCCATTTTAATACAACGCTCACGGCTGCCATAGCGGTAGCCGTGAGCTGTTTTTTTCGTCAGCTTAAATAAAGCCGATACTGTTTATTTGTAGAGATTGATTACTCAGCAAGTCTTGCCTTGAGGCCTGCAAGCTCGTCGGAAAGCTCCTTCGGGAGTCTGTCGCCGAACAGCTTGTAGTACTCTGCGATCTCGTCTGCCTCTGCTGTCCATCTCTCTTTGTCGATGTAGAGGATCTTGTTGAGGTCTTCCTTAGTCATGTCAAGACCGTCGAGGTCGATATCGTCTGCGCTCGGAACGTAGCCGATCGGAGTCTCTGTAGCGCCTGCTGTGCCTTCGCATCTGCCGAGGATCCAGAGGATCGCACGGAAGTTGTCACCGAAGCCCGGCCACATGAAGTGACCCTCTTCGTCAACACGGAACCAGTTAACGTTGAAGATCTTCGGAGCCTTGTCGCCGAGAACCTTACCCATCTCGATCCAGTGTGCGAAGTAATCGCCCATGTGGTAGCCGCAGAACGGAAGCATAGCCATAGGATCGTGACGGAGCTGACCAACTGCACCTGTAGCAGCAGCTGTTGTCTCGGAAGCCATGATAGAACCTACGAATACGCCGTTGTTCCAGCTTCTGGACTGGTATACGAGCGGAGTTGTTGTAGCACGTCTGCCGCCGAAGATGATAGCGGAGATCGGAACGCCTGCGGGATCGTTGAACTTATCGCTGATGCAGGGGCAGTTCTGAGCGGGAGCTGTGAATCTGGAGTTCGGATGAGCACCCTTCTCTTCGCTTGTCTGACCGTTCCAGGGCTCGCCCTTCCACTCGATAGCGTTTGCCGGCGGGTTCTTGTCGAGACCTTCCCACCAAACAGTGTTGTTGTCGAGGTTAAGAGCAACGTTTGTGAAGATAGTGCCCTTCTTTGTTGTAGCAAGTGCATTCGGGTTGGACTTGTCGTTTGTACCCGGTGCTACGCCGAAGAAGCCGTTCTCGGGGTTGATAGCCCAGAGTCTGCCGTCGGGGCCTTTTCTCATCCAAGCGATATCGTCGCCGACTGTCCAAGCCTTCCAGCCTGCGTCACGGTACTTCTTCGGAGGAATGAGCATTGCGAGGTTTGTCTTGCCGCATGCGGACGGGAATGCGCCCGTAACGTACTTGATCTCGCCTTCGGGATTCTGAACGCCGAGAATGAGCATGTGCTCTGCCATCCACTCATCGTTCTTGCCGAGGTAGGAAGCGATTCTGAGTGCGAAGCACTTTTTGCCGAGAAGAACGTTTCCGCCGTAAGCGGAGTTAACGGAGATAATGTAGTTATCCTCCGGGAAATGTGTGATATATCTCTTTTCGGGATCTACGTCACAGGAAGCGTGGAGACCCTTGATCCAGTTTTCGCTGTCGCCGAGAACCTCTTCTACAGCTGCGCCTACTCTTGTCATGATGGACATGTTGAGTACAACGTAGATAGAGTCAGTTACCTCGTAACCGATCTGAGCGAGAGGAGAGCCGATCGGGCCCATGGAATAAGGGATAACGTACATTGTACGGCCCTTGTAAGAACCTCTTGCGATATCAAAAAGCATCTTGTATGCTTCCTGCGGATCCATCCAATGGTTTGTAGGACCTGCGTCCTCTTCCTTCTTGGAGCAGATGAATGTTCTTGCCTCAACACGAGCAACGTCGTTGGGCTTTGTGCGGTGGAGGTAGCAGCCGGGAAGAAGCTCCTGGTTGAGCTCGATCATCTCGCCTGTTGCAACACCCTCTGCACGGATAGCAGCGAGCTGCTCTTCCGAACCGTCGATCCAAACGACCTTGTCAGGGGTAACGAGTTCTTTCATCTCGTCTACCCATGCAAGAACCGATTTATTAGTAGTCATGTCTAATTACTCCCTTCAGCCGTCAAGCGGCACAAAATTACAGATACATTATACAACAAATCCAAAATTTATTCAATACCATTTTTACAGAATCCGCCATATTTAACAATTCCGTAATTTTTATTTTGCAGGAACGCATTTGGAATCCTTCAAAAAACGTCCGCCGTGATAAAAGGTGGACGAGGCTTGGATTGAGTGTGAAGTGTGGAGTGTGGAGTTGCGGAGTCGCTTCGCTCCTGTTTTATATTAGTTCTCGTAAAAATAAACCTTATTCGCTGTCAAAAGATTATTTTCACTTCTAAAAATACTAATATAAAACAAGCACGAAGTGCTTCCGCAATTTTCCATTTTCAATTTAAAATACTCTAAAAACTCTCGTTAATCAATCCAAATATACTAAAAATTCATAAATACAGAGTCGAATTTTCAAAAAAATGAATTGTTAAGATTCCAGTTTAATATCATAAAGATTAACTTTAACAAAACTATTACAAAAGAGACTTAGGCAAAGAAGGGTGAGTTACTTTATCTCCAATGCCATCTACACCAAATATTGACCATCGAAGTACTGCGAGTGCATCTGATGCTGAAACTATACCGTCTTCGTCAACATCAGCAATTTTAATCTGTTCTGGCGTAAAATCCTCAAGACCAACACTATATCTTAAAATCGACAAAGCATCGTATGACGTTGTAAATGCATCATTATTAACATCACCCAAAGCCACTCTTCTTTCGGCAAACACAGCAAATGTAGAAAAAGAAACTGTAATAAAACACAAAAAAACAACTATACAAAACTGTAAAATTTTTTTCATTATGTTCATCTCCTAAATAACAATATTAAGAATATTAAACTACAAAATCATTTTCAAACAGTCTCTTTGTATTCAAATATCGAATTAAGGAAGCACTGATTAAATCGAGTGCCCATATTGCGTAGTCAGATTTTGAGGCAAATTGAACGAAAAAGCCGCAGGGTGCGGGTCTCCGGTCAATGTCGTCAACTTAAGAAACTTTGCCTGAAAAACCCCTCAGACGGCTGCGCCGCCAGCTCCCCTTTCAGGGGAGCCAGCCAACTTTTGATAAAACCACAGCCTCACCTGAAAGGGGAGGTGGCACGCCGTAGGCGTGACGGAGGGGTTAATTTATAAAGTGGCAAATACTATTTACTTTGTTTTATTCCTTAAGTTGTTGACATTGTGTCTCCGGTGGAGACCTCTACGCAGCAGAAGCACCGACCGAGGCGGCAGCCGAGACTATACTGACGTATTTCAAGGTTTTTGAGTTCAATTTGACCAAAAGATGCAAGCAAGTTTGGTGCTCAGCCCGCAGGGCGTGATTTATTCAGTGGTTCCGTAGTATTAAAATTGAATAAACTAATATAAATCAGGAGCGAAGCGACTCCGCAATTCCACACACCACATTCCACACTTAAAAAAAGGCGAACGCAGTGAGCCTGACCGAAATTGTCCATTGTCAATTGTCCATTGTCAATTATAATTGTCCATTGTCAATTTTCAAAGGGCGTCAAGATTATTTCTTAACTACGATATTTACAAGTTTTCCCTTAACGTAGATCTCCTTGACGATATTCATGCCGTCAAGCGATGCAGCTACCTTTTCGTCTGCCTTTGCTGCTTCAAGAGCGGCTGCCTGGTCTGCGTCTGCTGCGATGTTAAGGCGTGCCTTGATCTTGCCGTTTACCTGTACGGCGATCTCTACAGTTTCGTCAACGCATTTAGCCTCGTCGTACTCAGGCCACTTCTGCTGCGCCAGAATACCATTGCCGAGGTTTGCCTTCTCCCATACTTCCTCTGTTACGTGAGGTGCGAACGGGTTGAGAAGGATTGCGAATACTCTGAGTTCGCCCTTTGTGATGCCCTTGGCCTTGAACACGTTGTTGAGCGACATGAGCGCTGCGATAGCCGTGTTGAATTTGAGCGTTTCGATATCCTCGCCGACCTTCTTGATCGTCTTATGAACGTCGCTCTCAACTTCGGGTCTGATCTCGTCGCTGTCGATAACTGTTTCTGCAAGGTTGTAGAAACGCTCAACAAGGTTGCGGCATCCTCTGATGCCCTTAGGATCCCACGGAGCAGCCTTTTCAAAGTCGCCGATGAACATCTCGTAAAGACGGAGCGTATCTGCACCGTACTCGTTTACAACATCGTCGGGATTTACTACGTTGCCTCTCGACTTACTCATCTTAACGCCGCCCTCACCGAGGATCATACCGTGGCTTGTACGCTTCGCATACGGCTCCGGTGTGGGAACTACGCCGATATCATAGAGGAACTTGTGCCAGAAACGGCTGTAAAGCAGGTGGAGAGTTGTATGCTCCATACCGCCGTTGTACCAGTCAACGGGCGACCAGTATTCAAGAGCTTCCTTGCTTGCAAGAGCCTTGTCGTTGTGCGGATCCATGTAGCGCAGATAGTACCACGAAGAACCTGCCCACTGAGGCATTGTGTCTGTTTCACGCTTTGCGTCGCCGCCGCACTTCGGGCACTTAACGTTCACCCACTCGGTCATGTTTGCAAGCGGAGACTCGCCTGTATCTGTCGGCTCGTAGCTCTCTACCATAGGCAATTCGAGCGGAAGCTCGCTCTCGTCTATCGGAACGTAGCCGCAGCACGGGCAGTTTACGATCGGGATAGGCTCGCCCCAGTAGCGCTGACGTGAGAATACCCAGTCACGAAGCTTGAAGTTTACCTTCTCCTTGCCCTTGCCGTTTTCTGTGAGCCACTGCTTGATCTTCACCTTAGCCTCCTCAACGGAAAGACCGTCGAGCATGCCGCTGTTTACCATAATGCCTGTAGCGCAGTCGGTGAACGCTTCTTTTTCAACGTCGCCGCCCTTTACTACCTCGATGATCGGGAGATCGAACTTCTTTGCAAATTCCCAGTCACGGGTATCGTGTGCAGGTACCGCCATGATAGCGCCCGTACCGTAAGACACAAGAACGTAGTCGGAAATAAAGATCGGGATCTCTGTGTTGTTAACGGGGTTTACAGCTCTTACGCCCTTGATGAGAACGCCTGTCTTGTCCTTAGCCATCTCTGTGCGCTCGAAGTCGGACTTTTTTGCTGCCTCTGCCTGATAAGCTCTTACCTCGTCGATGTTCTCGATCTTGTCAGCCCACTTGTCAATATAGGGGTGCTCCGGAGATACTACCATGTATGTAGCGCCGAAAAGCGTATCGGGGCGTGTTGTATATACTGTGAGGATATCGCCTGTTGTAGCGGTGAAATCGACCTCTGCGCCCGTTGAACGGCCGATCCAGTTTCTCTGCTGAAGCTTTACTCTTGACGGGTAGTCTACCATATCGAGATCGTCTGCAAGGCGGTCTGCGTACTCTGTGATCTTGAGCATCCACTGAGACTTTACTCTGCGGACAACCTCGCTGCCGCAGCGCTCGCAGACGCCGTTTACAACTTCTTCGTTTGCAAGAACGCACTTACAGGAAGTACACCAGTTAACGGACATCTCTTTCTTGTAAGCAAGACCCTTCTTGAAAAGCTGTAAGAAGATCCACTGCGTCCACTTGAAGTAAGCGGGATCGGTAGTATTGATCTCACGGCTCCAGTCAAACGAGATACCGAGAGACTGTATCTGCTTTTTAAAGCGAGCGATATTGTTCTTCGTTACCTCTGCCGGGTGGATATGGTTCTTGATGGCATAGTTCTCTGTCGGAAGACCGAAAGCGTCCCAGCCGATCGGGTAAAGCACGTTATAGCCCTGGAGACGGCGCTTTCTTGCTACCGTATCAAGAGCAGTGTACGGTCTGGGGTGACCTACATGAAGACCCTGACCCGACGGATAAGGGAACTCGATGAGGGCGAAGAACTTCTCCTTTACCGAATTTTCCTCGGCATGGAAGACACCCTTCTCTTCCCAGATATCCTGCCATTTTTTCTCAACCTTTAAATGCTCGTATTTCAACGAAAAGACCTCCGTTTCAAAGTTTACCTTTATGCTATACTTGTAGTTTATTCTTTAATCTGCTTTTTGCTTCGGACAAAACCTTTTTTAATTGACAATTGATAATTGACAATTGACAATTTCGGAACTCGCCTTCGGCGAGTTGATTTTATATTAGTTCTCTTATAGCTAAAACTAATTCGCTGTAGAGAAATAACTATTATGTCTGAATAAACAAATATAAAATCAAGCACGAAGTGCTTCCGACATTCGCCATTCCACTTTCCACATTCCACACTTATAAAAAAGGCGAGCGAAGTGAGCCTGACCGCAATTGTCAATTATCCATTGTCAATTGTCAATTATCACTAAGGACGTCCGATATGTCTATTGCTTCTCCGTCTGCCCACATTTTGTCGAGATCGTAGTATTCTCTTGCTTCTTCGGAGAATACATGAACGATAACGTCAACGTAGTCAAGAAGTATCCATGTATCGTTCTTGTGACCCTCGATGTGGCTTGCGTTCTCGCCTGCTTCTTTAAGACGGAACTCGACTTCGTCTGCAAGCGCACGTACCTGAGTAGAACTGAAACCTGTTCCGATAACGAAATAATCCGCCATCGTAGTTACAGCGTCTACCTTGATCACCTTGATCCCTGCGCCCTTTTTGCTGTCCATCGCCTTAGCGGCGAGCTTTGCTGTTTCCAAGCTTGTCATACTTTTATTCACTTCCTATTGTTATTTGGTCTTTATATAAAACTTTGATTTATTATGTTCCGTAAACTACTCTGTTTAATTGACAATTGATAATTGACAATGGACAATTTCGGAACTCGCCTTCGGCGAGTTGATTTTATATTTAGTTGATGAAAACCTAAAAACTATTCGCTGACGAGAGAGTACTATTATGTCTGAATAAACTAATATAAAACCAAGCACGAAGTGCTTCCGACATTCGCCATTCCACTTTCCACATTCCACATTAATAAAAAAGGCGAACGCAGTGAGCCTGACCGAAATTGTCAATTGTCAATTGTCAGCACTACTTCATTGTAGCACGCAATTGCGTTCGGGTCAATAGCTGCGTTTTTAAGAGCAAGATCCGATATGCTGAAAGCAAGTCCGTAGCGCATCGCTTCTTCGAGACTTTTGTTTGCAAGCGAGCGTATGACTTCTACATCGTCGTAATTTCGCTCGGCGCTCGTGAAGTCTGCAATGAAGATGCACTTTTCAAGAACGCTCATATTCTCCCTGCCGGACGTGTGGTAGCGAACGGCGTTTATAATGTCCTCGTCCGTTATATCCATCACGTCACGGATAAACACGGAACCCGATATCGCATGCCACAGCTTCGGGCTTTTACGTTCGAGCGCCGTCAGCGGAACATCGTGCGCCTCCATGAACGCAAGCTGCTCGGGGTGCGGAGTTTCTTTCGTTACGTCGTGAAGAAGTCCCGCAAGGCGAGCTTTCTCTTCGTCTGCGCCGTATTTCTTTGCAAGGCGAACAGCCTCGTCCGATACGTTGCAGGAATGAATGTACCGCTTCTCGCCCATTCTTGCTCTGATAACACGTCTGAAGCGGTCGTAGTTTACGGTCGTTTTGTCCATGTACAGATAGTTTGCGTAGATATACCGTTCAACATCGCCGCATACCATTTTCGATATAGGCTTATCTTCAAATACACTTCGGCGCACCTCGGTAGACGACAGGTCTATCTTCTTCATATCGAGTATGCACACCTGCGCACCCATCGACTTGTATTTTTCGCCGTATTCCGAAAGTGTAATGAAATCCTCATCGCTTCTCGGCACGGTACACAGCGTTGCAAGCTTGAATATCTCCTCGGGCTGTTTCCATTCGGGCAAAGTTATAAACATATCTGCGCCCATTATGAGGAAAAACTCGCTGTCGGGGTAAAGCTCTGCAAGCTCTCTGAGCGTATCCACAGTGTAGCTCTTGCCGCTTCGATGCAGCTCGATATCGCACGCCTCGGCTTTTTTTATATTCTTAGCCGCAAGGCGGCACATCTCGAACCTGTGCTGCGGCGAAACCATCTCGTCAAGGCTTTTATGCGGCGACTCCGCCGTAGGGATCAATAGCAGCTTATCGAGCTTGAGCTTTTTCACAAAAGCCGCAGCCACAGCCGTATGCCCGTCATGGATCGGGTTAAAGCTTCCGCCGTACATTGCTATTCTTCGAAGCTTCTTCATCATTCATACTCCTTTCGGATCGTATTTGAACTCGTTCGATGAATCTTTGTTTAAAATGTGGAATTAAGGAACCCGCCTGCGGCGAGTTGGATATATATTAGTCCTCATATAGATATATTTTATTCGCTGCAAAAAAGTTTGAATAAACCTAGCACGCAGTGCTTCCGACATTCGCCATTCCACTTTCCACATTAAAGAACAGGAGCGAAGCGACTCCTTAATTGTCCATTGTCCATTGTCAATTGTCAATTAACAACGTGTTCCCATTTGTTTTATTTTTTCTTTTTAGGCAGCTCGATCTTCGGGTCTTTTTCGTTTCTCTTGTAAAGAACGAACTTTGTGCCTATTACCTGAACGACGTCTGCTTTGACAGCTTCGGCGATCTGCTCTGCGGCCTCTCTCGGGGAAAGCTCGCATGTTTCGAGCACCTTGCCCTTGATAAGCTCACGGGCTTTCAGTGCGTCTGCCGCCTGTTTCTCTATCTGCTCGCTCATGCCGCCCTTGCCGACCATAAGTATCGTATCTATTCCGTTTGCCATAGAGCGAAGAAACGCTCTTTGTTTGCTTGATAACATATTGTCACCTTCTCTTTTTCAATTTATTGTCCACAACTTAAGGATAATTATTCTGTGGTTCCCTTAGTCTCTTGAATAATTCCGCAGCTTCATTAAAGCCCATTGCAGGGGGCTTTCCGGTCGCCCCCTGCACCCCTTCGGTTCACAAAAATTATGATTTAACTGTTAAGTTTTCAATATACACTCTTTATTTAAGGACTTCACTAAGCTTTTGAGAAAGTTCTCTCAGCGCTTTTCCTCTGTGGCTGAGCTTGTCTTTTTCTTCCGATGAAAGCTCTGCAAATGATCTGCCGCCGTCCGTTATGAATACGGGGTCGTAGCCGAAACCGTTGCTGCCTTTCGGCTCATATCCGATAACGCCGAAGCATTTTCCCTCGGCTTTTATCACGGTGTTCTCGTCTATTATACAGCATATCGAGCAGTTAAAGTGCGCCGTGCGCTTATCTTCGGGAATATCCTTCATGTTTTCAAGAAGCTTTGCTATCCTGTCTGCATCTGTCGCATTCTCGCCTGCATATCTTGCGGAGTAAACTCCCGGTGCGCCGTCGAGTGCGTCAACGGAAAGACCGGAGTCGTCGGCAATTGCCGGCAGACCGGTTCTTTCAAATGCGGCTCTTGCTTTGATCTCGGCGTTTTCGGCAAATGTCGTGCCTGTCTCTTCAACGTCGCCGAGAGATATGCCCTCGCTTTTTGCCGTAACTGCCGTTACACCGAGGGGATTCAGGATCCTGTCAAGCTCTTTTACTTTGTTCTGATTGTTCGAGGCAATGATAAACTTAGTCATCTTTTTCCACCTCAAACAGCGCCTTTGCAAACTCATGCGGCGCAAACGGCTGCAGATCGTCTATCTGCTCGCCGACACCGATATACTTAACGGGAACATTAAGCTCTTCCTTTATCGAAAGAACGATGCCGCCCTTAGCGGTGCCGTCAAGCTTTGTGAGCACGATGCCTGTGATGTCGGCAGCTTTCTTGAACTCACGAGCCTGATTGACGGCGTTCTGACCTGTTGTTGCGTCAAGCACAAGAAGCACCTCTTTTGCAGCGTCGGGCAGCTCTCTGTCTATGATGCGGTTTATCTTTGCAAGCTCGTCCATGAGGTGCTTTTTGTTGTGGAGACGTCCTGCCGTATCGACAAGGATAACATCGGCGCCTCTTGCCTTTGCCGCCTGGATAGAATCAAAAACAACAGCTGCGGGGTCTGCGCCCTCTTTCTGCTTTACGATATCGCACTTGCTTCTCTGCGCCCATATCTCAAGCTGCTCGACTGCCGCCGCTCTGAACGTATCGGCTGCGGAGAGCAGCACTTTCTTGCCGTCACGGCGGAGCGAATCTGCAAGCTTGCCGATAGTTGTTGTCTTGCCCACGCCGTTTACGCCTATAACGAGCACAACGGAAGGCTTTGTGGAGATATCAAGCTCCTGACCGCCCTCGAGCATTTCCGCCATGATATTTTCAAGAAGACGATGTACCTCTTTCGGGTCTGTAACGCCCTCTTTCTTTACCTGCTTTCTTAGCTCTTCGCATATTTTTTCCGATGTTACAACACCAACGTCGCCCATGATAAGAAGCTCTTCAAGCTCCTCAAAAAGCTCCTCGTCTATCTTGGTAAACGATTTGAGCATAGAGTCGATCTGTCCGACAACGTTGTCTCTGGTCTTTTTAAGACCCTCCTTTATTTTAGCAAACAGTCCCACTTTTTCCACCCTTTTCTTTACAATTATTATTATATTATATAGTCAATCGTTTTTTAATTGACAATTGACAATTGACAATTGATAATTGTGGAAGCACTTCGTGCTTGTTTTAAAACTGCTGATTATAGATCAGGAGCGAAGCGACTCCGAAATTGTCCATTGTCCATTGTCAATTGTCAATTGGAATACAGGAGCGCAGCGACTCCGCAATTTTCCATTTTCCATTTGATAATCACATAACTTCGAGTTTTCTTTAATCACAAGAAAACGAGTATGTTTTATTTTAAGCGTGAAAATCCCGCCGCTACTTCGCTTGAATGCAGTTCGAGCATTTTGGATACGCCTTCGTCCTGCATCGTAACGCCGTAGAGAACGTCGGCTTCTTCCATTGTGCCCCGGCGGTGCGTGATGAGGATAAACTGCGTTCTGTCGTTTATGCTGCGCATGTATCTTGCAAAACGCTCGACATTTACTTCATCAAGAGCCGCCTCGATCTCGTCCATCACGCAGAACGGAGCCGGGCTTACCTTCATGATCGCAAAATAGAGTGCGATAGCCACAAGCGCACGCTCGCCGCCCGAAAGCGATTCAAGATGAGCGACTATCTTTCCCGGCGGATGACAGTTGATGTCGATGCCGCTGCCTAAAATATCCTCTTCGTTCGTAAGCGACAAAGACGCCTTGCCGCCGCCGAAAAGCTCTGTGAACGTTTCGCCGAAGTTCTTGTTTATCAGTGCGAAACGCTCTATGAAGATCTCTTTCATCTGCTTCGTAAGATCGCCGATGAGCGAGGTTATCTCTTTTTTCGATCTCTCTACGTCGCCTACCTGAGTTTTCAGGAATTCGTAGCGCTCGGAGACCTCTTTGTACTCGTCTATCGCCGCAACGTTTACGCTGCCTAAGCCTTTGATCTTTGATTTAAGCTCCGTAAGCCTCTTCTGCGCCGCTGATATATTTTCTATCTCAGCCGCTGCCTGCTGTGCCGTTTTCGGCGTAAGCTCGTATTCGTCCCACAGCTTGTTCACGATATCGTTGTACTGCTTTTGCAGGTTGTCACGGCGCTCTTCAAGTCGTGACATTTCTCTTGCGATGTTCTCTTTTTCGTCGGATCTCGAACGTTCTGTCTTTCTTAATTCCGACTCACGCTTTTCAAGTCCTGCACGCTTTGAAGAAAGAGCTGCGAGCTTTTCGTTGTTTTCGGCTGTCAGCCTGCGCTTTTTGCTCTTCTCTTCGTTGTATTCACAAATGGTCTTTTCAAGATCGCTCTTTTTCTTATGCTCTGCTTCTATCCCGGCAAGGATCCTTTCACGCTTTTCTATGTTTGCATTTCCTGCAAGCTTTGCGTTTTGTATCTCTGCTGTGATAGTTTCGATATCCTTCTTGATGCCGAGCAGTTTAAGCCTGAGATCCTGAAGCTTCTTTGTAAGTTCCTCACGCTTTTCGCTCTGACGTGCGATCTTGTCCGATACGCCCTCGGCCTCTTTCTGAGCCGCCGCTATGTCTGTTTCGAGCTTCCACACGAGCTTTTCCGCTTCACGGCAGTGAGCTGCCGTTTCTTCTTTTCTGCGTTCAAGCTCGCTCTGCTCGTTCTTCACATCGGAAGCCGCCGATTCAAATACGGATATCTGACCTCTGCACGTTCTGAGCGCAGATTCCGCACGGAGCTTATCCTCGTTCACACGGTCAAGCTCTGCTCTGTTTTCGGTAAGATCGGCTTCCGCCTTGCCGCAGTCGGCGCTTACCGAAGTGTATTCCTTACGTGCTGCTTCAAGCTCTTTCTGAAGCTCTGCAAGCATTTTCTTGTCACGCTCGATCTCGCCTACACGGCTTAAAAGACCCGTCTTTTTGCCGAGCGAACCGCCCGTGAGAGAACCGCCTGCGTTTACTACCTGACCGTCGAGCGTAACTATCCTGAAACGGTAGCTGTATCTTCTTGCGATATTCACGGCGCTGTCAAGGTCTTCGGCAATACATATCCTGCCGAGCAGCGAACGGAGAATACCGTTGTAGCGCTCCTCGCACGAACACAAAGAGCTTGCTATGCCCACAAAGCCCGTGCAGGCTTCAAGGCCTTTCTCTTCAAGCTCTCTGCCCTTTATCGTGGACATAGGCAGGAAAGTTGCTCTGCCGGCGTCTTTGCGCTTTAAGAAAGAGATGGCACGCTTTGCATCGTCTTCCGTTTCGGTAACGATGTTCTGCATTGCGCCGCCGAGCGCCGTTTCAACTGCAACGGCATATTCCGACGGCACCGTGATAACTCTCGAAACGGGGCCGTGTATGCCCGAAAGCACGCCGTTTCTTGATTCACGCACAACGATCTTTACGCTCTGTGTGAAGCCCTCAAGATTTCGCTCAAGCCCCTCAAGAAACTCCTTGCGGCGTGTTACCTCTTTTATGTCGAGAGATATCTTCTCGCCTTTTTCTTTTATCGTTTCACGTTTTTTGAGTGCATTCTCAAAAAGCATCCTGCAGCCGCTTATCGTGTTTGTAAGCGTCTGCGCTTTATTCACGGCTTCGTCAAGCTCGTCTTTGAACGTCTTTTCGTCACGTCTGAGCTTTTCAAGCTCTTCGTCTTTCGAGCGTGCCGATTCCTTTGCAGATTCAAAACGTGCTTCAAGGTCTTCAAGATTACTTCTGTTTGAAGCAAGATCTGCCCTTGCGTTTGCAAGCTCGACATTAAGCGAAGCAAGACCTGTGGTGTACTTATTGAGAAGCTCACTGCTCTTGCCGTCGTTTTCGATGATCTCGGAAAGCTTTATAGTTGTCTCGTTGAATGAAGCAGTTTCCTCTTCATGCGATAATTCAAGCTGCGCAAGCTTTTTCTGCTTTTCCTCTATCTCTGTTTTAACGTTGTCGCTCTCGCTGTCTATGAGCTTTAGTTCGCCGTTTAATCGTTCAACTGCGTCAAGCGTATGCTTGATGTTGTTCTCTTCAACGGAGATCTTTGCACGTATCTCGCTGACTTCTGTTTCGATACCTGCATTTATGCGGCGCACCTCGTCCATCTGAGCCGAGATAACGCCCTTTTCGGCATATATATCTTCGTTTTCTTTTTCGATCTCTTCAAGCGCCTTTACAGCCGCCTCGTGCTGAGCCTGTGCAACGGTTATCTTGTCCTGCTGCTCACGAAGCATTGTGCTTGAACGCTCTATCGTATTGAGCCAGAGGGCTATCTCCAGCCCCTCTTTTTCCTTTGCATACTCAAGGTACGCCTTTGCCTTTTCCGCCTGTCTGCCGAGCGGTCCCACACGCTCTTCAAGCTCGGTAAGGATATCACGAAGTCTCAGCAGGTTTTCCTCCGTCTGAGCAAGCTTGCGTTCGGCTTCTGTCTTTCGGTAACGGTAACGTGATATTCCGGAAGCCTCCTCGAAGATCTCTCGTCTGTCCTCGCTTTTTGAAGCGACGATGGAATCTATCTTACCCTGACTTATCATCGAGTAACCGTCACGTCCGAGACCTGTGTCCATAAACAGCTCATGGATATCTTTAAGGCGGACGCTCGCTTTGTTTATCAGATAATCGCTGTCGCCGGAGCGGTAGAATCTTCTTGTAACGGCAACTGTATTGCCGTCAAACGGCAGCGTTCTGTCGCTGTTGTCGATAGTAAGAGTTACCTCGGCATAGCCTGTTTTTTTACGCTTATCGGTGCCGTTGAAAACGACGTCCTCCATCTTTGAGCAGCGAAGCGCTTTTGCTGACTGCTCGCCCAGTACCCAGCGGATAGCGTCGCTGATATTACTCTTACCGGAACCGTTGGGTCCTACAACGGCGGTGATTCCCTTATCAAATTCAAGCTTCGTTTTATCGGGAAATGTTTTGAAGCCCTGTATTTCAAGTGATCTTAGCAGCATTTCTCTTCTCTTCTCTTTCGTAAACAACAATGCACGACGAACAATTCCATTGACAATTGATAATGAACAATTGCGGAAGCACTGCGTGCTTGATTTAAACCCCTCCGCCTCGCTGCGCTCGCCACCTCCCCTTTCAGGGGAGGCTGCTAAAAATCGGCGGAATTACCACTGCCTCCCATGAAAGCAATGTCAACAACTTAAGAAATTTTGCCTGATATAACCCCCTCAGACGGCTGCGCCGCCAGCGTCTCGGCTGCCACCTCGGTCGGTGCTGTTGCCTTACGGCAACGTCTGCCACCGGCAGACCGCACCCTTTCAGGGGAGCCAGCCAACTTTTGATAAAACCAAAGCCTCACCTGAAAGGGGAGGTGGCACGCCGTAGGCGTGACGGAGGGGTTAATTATGTTTCGCTCCTGTTATTAAGTGTGGAGTGAAGGAAGCGGCTGCGCCGCTTGGTTTTTATATTTATTCATTTAACAGTTATCTTTTGGCAGAGAGTAATAGTATGGGGTTATGAAGACTATTACAAATCCAACTCGCCGCAGGCGAGTTCCGCCATTCCACTTTCCACTTTCCACTTTCCACATTATAAAAAAAGGCGAACGAAGTGAGCCTGACCGCAATTGTCCATTGTCAATTGTCAATTATCAATTGTAAAGCCATCTCGTATGGCTTTACTTTTACATCTGCAACCACCTTTACGGTGATCCCTCTTTCGCCTATCGCCGTGATGTTCGCCCTTTTCTGCCCTGTGAATTTTGAAACGCACGACGGCGCAACGTGAACTTCATATGCTCCGCTTTCTATGCCTTTTTCATCGCACAGCCTGAAAAAGCGGTCAAGCATCAGCTTGCTTTCGCACAGCTCACGGAATGCAGGGTGATAATTGTCAAACAGCATTCCGTTTATAAGGTCGCCGCTGTAATGAAGCCCCAATCGTATCACCTCTATGTTATTCTCCCCGAACATTTTGAGAAGTAAAGCACACAGGTCAACCGATTCGGAAAGGCTTGACGGCTTATACTCGCCTTTTTCAAACAGCTCGCCGAGCAGAGTTCCTTTTAGTGTCACAGTCGGGTAGATACGCACCGTGTCGGGGTGTATATCAATAAATCGTTCGGCGGTGTAAATGTCTTTTTCTCTGTCGCTTTTGTAAAGCCCCGTCATCATCTGCAAGCCGAGCCAAAAGCCGTTTTGCTTTATAAGCTTTGACGCATTCTCAACTTCCTGTGAGGTATGTCCCCTGAGATTCGCTTTGAGAACATCGTCGCACATGCTCTGCGCACCGAGTTCTATCGACGTTACGCCGTACTTTTTGAGTATGGCGAGTATCTCTTCATCTATCGCATCGGGGCGTGTGGATATCCTGATACCCGATACTGCTCCGCTTTTTACGTAACCGTGCGCCGCTTCGAGCAGAGATATCATGTAGCCTCGTTCTATTGCGGTAAAGCTGCCGCCAAAGAAGGCTATCTCATAGTCATAATCACGCTTTGAAGCAAGTGCCGTTTTTACGGCGCTGTGAACGTCTCCGGGCGTCGGCTGCGACAAAACGCCTGTAATGCTCTTCTGATTGCAGAACGAGCACTGATGAGGGCAGCCGTTATGCGGCACGAACAATGCGATATTGCCTTTTTTCATACGTCAGTACCCGAGCAGTTCAAGCGCAACTCTTGCCGCTTCCTGCTCTGCGTCTTTCTTTGATCTGCCGCCGCCCTTGCCGATAACATTGCTGCTGTTGAGGTGAACTTCAACGACAAAATGCTTGTTGTGGTCTGGGCCTGTTTCTCTTACTACTTCGTATGTAATGCGCTCTTCGGGGTTTTCCTGAATGATCTCCTGCAAGAGCGTTTTGTAGTCCTTATACTTTACGGGGCGCTCGCTCCTGATGTCGGGAACGACAAAGCGAAGTATGAACTCTCTTGCCGTTTCAATGCCGCCGTCGATATACATTGCGGCAATAACAGCCTCGAATGCATCGGAAACGATAGACGGACGGTCAGCGCCGCCGCAGTTTTTCTCGCCCTTTGAAAGGCGGATATGATCTCCGAGACCTATCCTCTTTGCGTAGCCGTAGAGCGACTTCTCGCACACGAGCGACGCTCTGAGCTTTGTAAGCTTGCCCTCGGGAAATTCGGGGCAGTTCTTGTAGATATAATCGGACACAACAACGGAAAGCACGCTGTCGCCCAAAAATTCAAGGCGCTCGTTGAACTTCGTTCCGTCATGCATCTCGTTTGCATATGATGAATGAGTAAGCGCAGTTATAAGCAGCTTCGGATTTTTGAATTTGTAGCCTATCGCCTCTTCGATCTTCGGTATATCAACATAAGCTTGATTTTGCGATTTCGGCACAGTTGTCACTCCTTTTCGCCGCCGTCTTCATTTTCTTTTTCTTTAAGTTCGGCGACGGTTTTTTCTATTTCCTCGATAACGTTCGTGTTTACATAATTCATCGTAACTCTGACAGCGTGGCGCACTGTAACGGCAGTTGCGTTGCCGTGTACTTTGAAAACAGGCTTTGAAGCGCCGAGGATCGGTGCGCCGCCGTAAACGTCGGAATTCATCTCGCCTTTGAGCTTTTTGAGGTCGCCTGCTATCATAAGCGCCGAAAGCTTGTTTTTCAGGCTCTTTTTGTAGATGTTTTTGATCCTGGTCATAACAGCTAAAGCGGCGCCCTCATACGTTTTGAGGATAAGATTGCCTGTAAAGCCGTCTGCTACCACAACGTCGCAGGAGTCGAACGGTATCTGCGTGCCCTCAACGTTGCCCACGAAATTGACGGGCGTTTCTTTGAGCATGGCGTATGCCTCACGGTGGAGAGTATCGCCCTTATGGTGCTCCGTGCCGACGTTTGCAAGACCTACTCTCGGCTTTTCGATACCCATGACACGCTCCATGTAAACAGAACCCATGATCGCAAACTGGCGAAGCATCTCGGGCTTGCAGTCGGCGTTTGCGCCGCCGTCGATGAGCATGAACATTCCCGGCGACTTCGGGATAACGGGAGAGAAAGCAGGACGAGACACGCCCTTTATTTTCTTGACTATCAGCGTAGCGCCTGCGATCAGCGCACCGCTGTTTCCGGCGGAAAGGAAAGCGTCGCCCTTGCCGTCGGCAAGCATTTTAAGGCCTACAGCCATTGAGCTTGTTTTGCGCTTACGGACAGCCATAGGCTCGTCTTCCATTGTGAGGAAGTCGTCGCAGTCCTCTATGGAAAGCTTATCGGAAGTAAGGTCGATATTGTTTTCCTTAGCGCAGGCTTCGATCCTATCCTTCGGGCCTGTGAGGATTATTTCAAGATCGTCATGCTCGCCCAATGCCTCAGCGCAGCCCTTGACGATCTCAACGGGAGAATTATCCCCGCCGAATGCGTCAACGATTATTTTCATGATATTTCAACTCCCCCTCTGTCAATTGACAATTGATAATTATGGAACTCGCCTGCGGCGAGTTGGATTTGTATTAGTTTTTTCAAAATTAAGCTAACTTGCTGCCGAGAAATAACTATTAAGTCATAGCAAACTAAATATATAATCAAGCGGCACAGCCACTTCCGATACTATTCACTATTCTCTATTCACTGAGCGAACGAAGTGAGCGTTTCCGCCCGGCACATTGGCTTCGCCTCGTGCCTGCTGTGTTTTTACAGGAGCTTACATTTTCGGTGCTTCGCACGCTGTTATTATTCTCCGAACTTGCTTCTTTGATTATTTGCAGCTTTTTTGTGGGGCTACTCGCCCCACACCCTCGGCAGCTTTTTTGAAAAAAAGCTGCGCAAAAAACTTTTAGCTGCGTGCTTTTTATGATTCGTAAAATTCAAGCGCTCTGTCTGCATATGCCTGCGCTCTTTCTTTTTTGTCTCTGATATGCGTTTCGAGCGGCGGAAGTACGCCGAGATTTGCGCCCATAGGCTGGAAATCGGAAACGCTCTCATCGCTTATGTATGCGCACAGTGCGCCTATCATCGTGTATTTCGGGGGAACGAGCGGCTCGCATGCGCCTGCTTTCGCCGCAGCGTTTATGCCTGCGATAAGCCCGGAAGAAGCCGACTCCATGTAACCTTCAACGCCTGTCATCTGACCTGCGAAGAAAAGGCGGCTGTCGCTTCTGAGCGAGAAATCACTGTTGAGAAGTCTCGGAGAATCTATGAATGTGTTGCGGTGCATAACTCCGAAGCGCACAAACTCTGCGTTTTCAAGAGCAGGGATAAGTCCGAACACTCGCTTCTGCTCGCCGAATTTAAGGTTCGTCTGGAAGCCGACGAGATTGTACATAGTTCCCTCGGAGTTTTCCTTGCGAAGCTGCAAGACTGCCCAGGGGCGATGTCCTGTTCTCGGGTCGATAAGCCCGACGGGCTTCATGGGGCCGAAGCGGATAGTGTCTGCACCTCGCTGAGCCATGACCTCTATCGGCATGCAACCCTCGTATACTTTGGGATTCTGAACGTCTACTCCGTGCAGCGGCGTTCTTTCGGCACTTACAAGCTCGCTGTGAAAAAGCTCGTACTCGGCTTTGTTCATCGGGCAGTTTATGTAGTCGTCGCCGTCACCCTTGCCGTAGCGTGATGCGGAAAATGCTTTTTCCATGTTTATGCTCTCGGCGGTAACAATGGGCGCTGCTGCGTCAAAAAAGCTCAGCGCACCGCCGAAGCGTGTTTTTATGTCGTTTGCAAGAGCGTCGCTCGTGAGAGGACCCGTAGCCACAACGCAGATGCCGTCTTCGGGAAGCTTTTCAAGCTCTATCTCTCTGAGCGTTATGTTCGGGCATTCTTTAATGCGCTTCGTGACCATTTCGGAAAACAGAGTTCTGTCAACGGCAAGCGCACCTCCTGCAGGAACGGCACAGCTGTCGGCGCACTCCATCAAAAGCGAACCGAGACGGCGCATTTCTTCTTTTAAAAGACCTGCGGCGCTGTTCACTCTTGCCGCCTTGAAGGAATTGGAGCATACCAATTCCGCAAGCATATCGGTCTTATGAGCGGGAGTTTTCTTTTGCGGCTTCATCTCGCAAAGCTCAACAGAAACGCCTCTTTTTGCAAGCTGCCACGCCGCCTCACACCCGGCAAGCCCTGCGCCGATAACTTTTACCGTCATACTATTTCCTCTCTTTTATATGCATTATCGTAGTTGAATCGTTTTATTAATGTGGAATGTGGAAAGTGGAATGGCGAATGAAGGAACTCGCCGTTGGCGAGTTGAATTTATATTTGTTCCCGCAAAACTATACTTTGATTCGCTGATGAAAATTCAGTTATTGATGAGCAGATATAAAACTAAGCACGAAGTGCTTCATTAATTCCACTTTCCACTTTCCACTTTCCACATTCAAAAAGCGAGCCGTTCCTTAATCAATACAACTCAGCTTTGCTCCTCAATCTCCTTACTGTACCCGCACCCTTCGGCTGTGCATACGAGCTGAGGTTTTTTGCCGGCTTTTTTGAAGAGCATGTTTCCGCAGTTGGGGCATTTCTCTTCTGTCGGCTCGCTCCACGATGCGAATGTGCATTTCGGGAAGTTGCCGCAGCCCCAGAACACCTTGCCACGCTTTGTGCGGCGCACAATGATGTCGCCGCCGCATTTCGGACACGGTATGCCGAGCTTTTCGACTACCTTCTTTACAGTCTTACACTCCGGCCAGCCGGAACATGCGATAAATCTTCCGAAGCGGCCGTATTTATATACCATCGGCTTGCCGCAGTTTTCGCAGATGTAATCCGTCTTATCCTCTTCAAGCTCGATCTTTTCGTCCTTCATGTCTTCCTTTGCCTTTTTGAGCGTATCGGCAAATTCATCGTAGAAGCCGTGCAGAAGCTTTACCCATGCTTCGTTGCCGTGCTCTACTTCGTCAAGCTCCGTTTCCATCTGAGCGGTAAACTTAACGTTTACGATCTTCGGGAAGTGATCCTTCATCAGTGTTGTGATAGCCTCGCCGAGTTCGGTGGGATAAAGCGTTTTCGCCTGTCTCTTAACGTAGTCACGGGAAACTATAGTCGTGATCGTTGCAGAGTAAGTGGAAGGTCTGCCGATGCCGTTTTCTTCAAGCGCCTTGATGAGCGACGCCTCTGTGTAGCGTGCAGGCGGCTGCGTGAAGTGCTGGTTCGGAATTATCTCCTTCGGCTTTACTTCCATATCCTTTTCAAGCGGCGGAAGCTCGGAGGCTTTCTCTTCCTCGGTGTCTCTGCCCTCGATGTAGAGGACTGTAAAGCCGTCGAAGTCTACTCTGTAGCCGCTTGCTTTGAAGATATATCCACAGCTCTCGATCTCAGCCTGAGTTGTTTTCTGTATGCACTCAGCCATCTGAGAAGCGATGAAACGCTCCCAGATGAGCTTGTAGAGCTTATACTGATCGCTTGAAAGGTCGCTCTTTATCTTATCCGGCGAAAGGCTTATCATAGTCGGGCGGATAGCCTCGTGACCGTCCTGAGCATTGCTCTTCGACTTAAACTCACGGGGGTTCTTCGGCAGATACTTGCTGCCGTATGTCTGCTCGATATAGTCCTTTGCTTCCTGCTTTGCCTCGTCGGAGATACGCAGCGAGTCTGTTCTCATGTAGGTGATAAGACCCGTAGCGCCGATGCCCGACACTGTAACGCCCTCATAAAGCTCCTGTGCAACTTTCATTGTACGCTTCGACTGGAAGCCGAGCTTTCTTGAAGCGTCCTGCTGGAGCGTTGATGTGATGAACGGCGGTGCAGGCTGCTTTTTGCGTGTGCCGTTCTTTACGGAAGATACGGTGAACTGTGCGCCGTCGAGGTCTGAAAGCACCTTCTGCGCCTGCTCGCCGTTTGTGATCTTCATTTTTTCGCCGTTATATGAATACAGCGCAGCCGAAAAAGCCTTGCGGCTGCCTTTCGGGATAAACTTTGCGTCTAAAGACCAATACTCTTCGGGAACGAATTTTCTGATCTCGTTCTCTCTGTCAACAATGATCCTGAGTGCAACAGACTGAACACGTCCTGCGGAAAGACCTCTGCGGATCTTCTGCGAAATGAACGGGCTGAGCTTGTAGCCCACAAGTCTGTCAAGCACACGGCGTGCCTGCTGAGCGTTAACAAGATCGATATCTATCGAACGGGGATTAGCCATACCGTTGGCTACGCCCGTTTTTGTGATCTCGTTGAACTCTATTCTGTTCTTGCTGTCAAGAGGCAGTCCAAGGATATACGCAAGGTGCCACGAGATAGCCTCTCCCTCACGATCGGGGTCGGTTGCGAGATATACGTGATCGCACTTCCTGACTGCTTCTTTAAGCTCGTCAACAAGCGCTGCTTTATCTTTCATTATTTCATACTTCGGCTCGAAATCCTTCTTGATATCTACGCCGAGCCTTTTTACGGGCAGATCTCTGACATGGCCCTTCGATGCAAGCACCTCGTAACCGCTGCCGAGATATTTTTTTATCGTGTGCGCCTTTGAAGGCGACTCTACTATTACCAGATCTGACATTATATAAAACCCTCCACACTAAGGTCGTCTCGTTTTAATTGACAATGGACAATTGATAATTGACAATTAAGGAAGCCGCTTTGCGGCTTGATCTTATATTATTTTCCTGTACCGATGCTCTTCAGTACAGCATATTAAAAAACACTTAAAACAAGCTTTACGCTATCCTCTGTTTTTACTTTGGGAACAATCTGCAACTCGCCGAAGGCGAGTTCCGTAATTGTCCATTATCAATTATCAATTGTCAATTAGTTTGTATCTTCTTCCCGGGAGCGACTCTATCATGTCGCTCATTTCAAGTTCTGTTGCCGCTGCGTGAACGGCGCTTATCGGAAGCCCTGTTTTTTCGGCTACCGTATCTATATGAAGCTCGCCGTCAGACAATGCTTTCAGGAACATGACGGCGTTTTCCGAAAGATCGGAAAGCTCCTCTTCACTAAAACCGACCGGCTGCTGTGCTGCCGTTTTTCCCTTTTTCTCTTCGTTTCCGGCCTGCTTTACAGGCTTGGGCGTATCATCAGTTTTTGCTGTTCTTTTCTTCTTTTTTGCAGGTTCGGCATGTTTTAAACCGTCTTTTTGCTGTGCGGTGCTTACCGCAGCTTCTATATCCGGAGCGACGCCTGCAAACGTTGACAGGATATATTCACGGAAATCGCCTTGAAGTATCTCATTTACGGGATCTGTGACCGAAGCTCTGACCTCGGCCGTTATATCTTTCGGTGATCCGCTTTCCTTTGAAGGCGCTTTTTCTTTTACCTTAATATACCTTTTAAGGATATCCTCCGCTTTTTCGGCAGGATATGCGCCTTGCTTTATAAGCTCGTTCGTGCCGGGCGATGAATAAGCATCGAACCTGCACGGTATTGCAAAGATGTCTCTTCCCTGCTTTTTCGCTTGATCTGCCGTTATGAGTGAGCCGCTCCTGCTGCCTGCTTCAACGACAAGTATTCCCTTTGACAGTCCGCTGATTATTCTGTTTCGTGTCGGGAACGTATTTTTCGACGGAGCGTAATCGGGCGGATATTCCGATATAACTGCGCCGTTTTTTATTATCTCTTTTTTCAGATCGTTATACTGCGGAAGATAGCGGTACATATGACCGCAGCCGAGAACGCAGACAGTCCTGCCGCCTGCTTTTACAACGCCTCTGTGCGCCATAGCGTCAACGCCGACAGCACCTCCGCTTACTACGCATACATTTTGCTTTGCTAAGGCATAAGCAAACTCAAAAGCGTTTCTTCTGCCCGTTTCGGACACATTTCTCGTTCCGACAACGCCTATACAAAGCTCCTGCGACAGTGCTTCGGGATCGCCCTTTATAAAAAGCACCGCAGGCGGCGAGCCGATCTTTTTAAGCAGCTGCGGGTACAACGCATCACCGTAGGAGATGATCTCAACGCCGCATTTTCTGCACCGCTTTATGATGTCGGCACAGTCGGTAAGGTCGTCGTTTTTTATTCTTTCACGTATATTGGGATATTTTGAAACTGTGCGCACTTTTTCTTCAACAGACGCACGGTAAATATCCTCGGCAAATGTATAGCGCCCGGTGATATCACCGATAGCCTTTGAGCCATAGCCTATGCTGCGTTGTATCCACAGCCAGTAAATAGTCTGATCGTTCATTTATTACACCTGCCAAACCACAGCGAAAAACGCCGGCTGAATTGCAATTGTCAATCGGAACGCAGCATTTCCCACATAAGCAGCGAAGCTGCCGCCGCCGCATTGAGCGATTCGGCTCTGCCACGCATCGGGATCATGACCTTCTTGGTACACGCCTCTATAGTCTCGTCGGTAAGTCCGTTTCCTTCGTTGCCGATAAGCATAACGCCGCCGTTAAAAGAAACGGTCGTTATATCCTCGGCATCTCTCGGAGTTGAAGCGTATGTATCCACACCGCTTTCGGAAAGCGAGCGGATATACCCGCTCATATTATCCGCCGTGTACACAGGCATTCTGAAAACTGCGCCCATGCTGCCCCTTACTACTTTGGGAGAGAAAGCGTCGCAGCAGTCACCCGACAGGATAACGCCGCTTATGCCGAGTGCCTCAGCCGTTCTCAGGATAGTTCCGAGATTAGACGGATCCTGAATGCACTCGCACCCGAGATAACACTCTCCCTTATTTATTCTATACGGAAATCTCGGTTTGTCAAGCATATTAAACACACAAAAGAATCCCTGCGGAGATTTTGTGTCGCCTATTCTGCAAAAAATATCGTTCGAGACTTCGCAAAGCTTCTTTGATGAAGCCGAGATAAACTCAAAATCTTCGCTGTATTTATCTTTTGCCGACGGTGTATATACAAAAAGTTCGGGAGCAAAACCCGACACAACACCGTCTCTGCAAATGCGCACGCCCTCGGCGCAGAACAAAGAATTCTCTTTGCGGTAAGAAGCGCTTTTCACGAGCTTTGCGCAGTGCTTGACAGTTTCGTTATCCTTGCTTGTTATCATTTACTCATCCTCGATCTCGGCAACCTCAAGCTTTACCGTATTTTCTCCGTCGGTGCTGAAATTCTCAAAAGCATACTCGCCGTTTGAAAGCTTCAGAACGTCAACGGAAGTGTCGGTAAGCACTTCCGATATATCGTTAAGATACCGTCCGCTGTAAACAGTCTCGGTATCGCCGTTTTCATTTTTATATGTGACAATGAAGCGCCATGTCACTTCTTCGTATTTTCTGTTTGCGTAAACGATCGTTTTTTTATGCTTCTCGCAGCCCGTGACCGTACCCGAAAATTTATCGGCGTTGTCTGTGAGTTCTTTTCTCTGCGCTTCATACTCACGCTCTTTTTTTCTGTCCGCTATCGACATGCCGATTATCACGGCACAAAACACGGCAAACGACACAGACGACACCGCCATCTTGTCGATGCCCATTCCGTTTGAAACATACGAAAGCAGCGCCGCCAAAAACGCAACGATCGCCGCCACAACGCCCATGTAGCAGACAGCGATAAGCACACGAAGCACGGGAGCATACTCCCCCCGCTCGGGATCGGCGCTTATGAGCCGCTTATTTTCTTCTTTTCTCTCCATTAAAATCTTCTCTATCACTCTTACTTAAATTAGGAAAGCGTTTGATAAATGGAAAATTGAAAATGGAAAATGGAAAATTGCGGAACTCGCCTGCGGCGAGTTGATTTGTATTAGTCCTAAAAAACATACTTTATGAACCGCTGAATAAATCACGTCCTGTGGACTGAGCACACATCTTGCTTGCACCCCAAGGGCACTTGCAACACATGCCGATCGGTCTGCGGACACTGTCCGCAAATCTGACGGCGCAATATGGCACTCGATTTAATCAGTGCTTCCTTTATTCGCTGTTGGGCGATAATTATTGAGTTTGAATACACAAATATAAAAAACAGGAGCGGAGCGACTCCTTAATTTTCCATTTTCCATTTTCCATTTTCAATTATATAAGCCGCTTTCCGCCTTTAAGCGGCATATTTATCTATCTTGAATAACTGAATTTGAAAACAGCACCCAAGGAGCTTGCCTCAGGTGCTGAAACATTAATTATAAAGCCTTCTTAGCCTGCTCTACGAGCATTGTGAAGCCCTTGGGATCGGAGATTGCGATCTCGGAAAGCATCTTACGGTTGAGGTCGATGCCTGCCTTCTTGAGGCCGTTCATAAATGTAGAGTAGTTTGTGCCGTTGAGCTTGCATGCTGCGTTGATACGAGCGATCCAGAGTCTTCTGAAATCTCTCTTTCTCTGCTTACGGCCGATAAAAGCATAGTTGCCGGACTTGTTGACAGCCTGCTTCGCCATCTTGAAATGCTTGCTCTTTGCACCATAGTAACCCTTAGCAAGCTTTAAAACCTTTTTTCTTCTCTTGCGAGTCATCATCGCACCCTTAACACGTGCCATTTATATTACCTCCATGATATGGTCTCGTTTGTTAATGAAAGAACACTTATCTCTTTGAATTATTTGTAAGGGATAAGTCTCTTTACCTGAGCTACGTTTGTCTTGTCGGCAACCGTTGTCTGTCTCAGGCCTCTTTTACGCTTTGTTGTCTTCTTGTTGAGAATGTGACTTTTATTTGCGTGTGCACGGATGACCTTACCGCTCTTAGAAAGCTTAAAGCGCTTCTTAGCACCACTGTGTGTCTTGATCTTTGGCATAATTATTTCCTCCTTGGTATCACTTTATCGGCTTGGGAGCAAGGAACATGAGCATACTTCTTCCTTCGAGTTTCGGCTGTTTTTCAATTACAGCGTTCTCGGCACAAGCCTCGGAAAACCTTTTCATTACTTCCATTCCAAGCTCCGGGTGAGACATCTCTCTTCCTCTGAAGCGAATGGAGACCTTGACCTTGTCGCCCTTTTCAATGAACTTCAAAGCCTGATTCAGCTTAGTGTTGAAATCGTGGGTGTCGATATTGAGGGAAAGTCTTACTTCCTTAATGTCAACCACCTTCTGGTTTTTGCGCTTTTCCTTCTCTCGTCTTGCCTGCTCGAAGCGGAACTTGCCGTAGTCCATGATCTTACATACAGGCGGCTTTGCCTGCGGCGAGATCATAACAAGATCAAGATTCTTCTCCTCTGCAAGTGCGAGAGCCTGCTGCGATGACAGAATGCCGAGCTGATTGCCTTCGGCGTCTATCACTCTGAGTTCTTTGCCTCGAATTTCCTCGTTGATGTAGAGTTCCTTTTTACTGCTAATGTTAAGCACCTCCATAAGACCGATCGTCAAAACATCAATAAAAAATGCAGACGCTAAACTCGTCTGCTTCAACACTGCAAAACACAGTCCTCTGTCAAATTATATGACGGGAAAGACCGCATAATGATAAGTATTGACCCGTGCAGACGACACCCCACAGGTGAAAGCGTTTTTGCGCCTTGCTTTATTGCTTTATGAATTATAACACAGCACGAAAGAATTGTCAACACTTTTTTTAAAAAACACAAGAAGAATAAGCCGTCCGTGATCCGCTGCTTAAACTTCGAGCGAAAACCTTTTTTAAATTTACAATTGACAATGGATAATTGCGGTCAGGTTCACTGCGTTCGCCTTTTGTTTAGTGTGGAATGTGGAGTGGCGGAACTCGGCTTCGCCGGGTCGATTTGTATTAGTCCTCACATAGCCATACTTTTATTTGCTGCCGTAAGATAATTTTCAAGTCTGAAAACACAAATATAAAAACAAGCACGCAGTGCTTCCGACATTCGCCATTCCACTTTCCACTTTCCACATTATAAAAAAGGCGAACGAAGTGAGCCTGACCGAAATTTTCCATTTTCAATTTTCCATTTTCAATTTAACTAAGCACGCTTGCCAAAAACTGCTTTGCTTTCTCAGTTTTCGGATTTGAGAATATCTCCTCAGGCGATCCCGTTTCAAGGATCTTGCCGTCTGCCATGAATACCACTCTGTCGGCAACTTCCTTTGCAAAGCCCATCTCGTGAGTAACGACAGCCATAGTCATGCCCTCTTTTGCAAGAGATTTCATAACTTCAAGGACCTCGCCTACCATTTCGGGATCGAGCGCAGATGTCGGCTCGTCAAAGAGCATCACATCGGGCTGCATGCAGAGCGCACGAACGATAGCTATACGCTGCTTCTGTCCGCCCGAAAGCTGTGACGGATATGCGTTCGCTCTGTCTGCAAGACCTACTCTTTTCAGAAGCTCCGTTGCTCTTTTTTCGGCTTCCTCTTTGCTCACCTTCAAAAGCTTCATGGGGCCTATAGTGACGTTTTTCATTATCGTCATGTGCGGAAAGAGGTTGAAGTGCTGGAACACCATTCCCATCTTCTGGCGGTGAACGTTTATATCAACGTGCTTGTCGAGCATGTTGACGCCCTCGAAGATTATCTCGCCGCTTGTGGGCACTTCAAGCAGATTGAGCGAACGCAGGAAAGTCGATTTTCCCGAACCGGAAGGACCGATGATAACGACTACCTCGCCCTTTTCGATATTCATGCTCACGCCGTCGAGCGCATGAAGCTCACCGTAATGCTTTTCAAGATTACGAACCATTATAAGGCTCTCGCTCATCGTGCCGCCCTCGGAAGAGACAGCCTCACTCGGCTTCATCTCATGAGCGTCAGTTGCTTTTTTGTCTATCTTTTTCTCAATCGCAGCAAACGAATTGTCAGCGCTGTTTTTCTTTTTCTTCTTAGTGGTCACTGCTTCTCAGCCTCCTTTCGAGGATCGATACAAGCTTCGTAAGGATAAGCACCATAACAAGGTAAATGAGCGCAACTGCGATAAGCGGCAGGAATGCGTCGAACGTTCTGCCTCTGATGATGTCGCCGCCCTTTGTAAGATCCTGAAGCGCAACGTAACCGGAAACGGACGTTTCTTTGAGCAGCACTATAAACTCGTTGCACAGCGCCGGCAGGATATTTTTGAACGCCTGCGGAAGGATTATGTACCACATCGTCTGCGCATAGTTGAAGCCGAGCGAACGTCCCGCTTCAAACTGGCCGTTGTCTATAGACATGATGCCTGCACGGACTATCTCCGCAACGTAAGCGCCGGAGTTTATACCGAACGCACAGATAGCCACAATGACCTCGTTGACGCCGAGCGGCGCAAGGATAACGAAATATGTAATAAGAAGCTGAACTACAACAGGAGTTCCTCTTATTACTGTAAGATAAATATTCGCAAGCACATTGAGCACTCTGAGCTTTCCCGTCTTATCGTGAGTAGCTCTTATTGCGGCAACAAGAAAGCCGAGAATGATACCGATAACGACTGCGCCTGCCGTTATTTTCAGCGTAACGCCGAGACCGTTCCAGAGATACTTCCAGCGGTTATCGGTGATAAAGTCATTTACAAAACGCATTTGAAGATCTTCAAACCACTCGTCAAAGCTCTTCGCAGCAGCAAAATACATATTAAACCAACCCCCTTTTTCAATTGACAATTGACAATGGATAATGGACAATTACAGAACTCGGCTGCGCCGAGTTGATTTGTATTAGTTCTCATAAAAATATACTTTATTCGTTGTCGGAAAGTAGTTCTTATTCTGAAATATAATCAAGCACGAAGTGCTTCCATAATTGTCCATTATCAATTGTCCATTGTCCATTACAAAGAAGGGCTGCCTTGCGGCAGTCCTTCTTTGACGGCAGTCCTTCTTTGTTTACAGCCTTATTTATAGATTATTCCGCAGGAATATACTTTTCTACGATAGCGTCGAGAGAGCCGTCTTCTTTAAGCTCCTTGAGAGCCTTGTTGATAGCCTCTGTGAGAGCCTTGTTATCCTTGCTTACAGCAACGGCGTAATCTTCGTCTGCGTAGCTTGTTTCGAGGATCTTGAGTCCGTCTGTGGAAGCTACATAAGATTTTGCAGGCTCGTTGTCGATGATAACTGCGTCAACTACGCCCGATACGAGAGCAGCAACGGCGTCGTTGCCCTTGTTGTATCTCTTGATGTTTTCCTCGCCGAAATCATCTGTAGCGTAGATATCGCCTGTTGTGCTTTCCTGAACGCCGATAGTCTTGCCTTCAAGATCGTCAACGGAAGCGATATCGCTGCCGTCCTTTACGATAACTGCCTGAATGCCCTTAGCGTAGGAATCGGAAAAGTCGATCGTCTTGAGTCTGTCCTCGGTAACAGTCATGCCTGCCATACCGATATCAACGGAGCCTGTCTGAACTGCGCCGATGATAGAGCCGAACTCCATGTCCTTTATCTCAAGCTCTACGCCGAGCTTGTCTGCGATGAGCTTTGCAGCCTCTGCGTCGATACCTACGATCTCCTCGTTCTCGTAATACTCATACGGAGGGAACGAAGCGTTTGTAGCCATTGTGAGCTTGCCTTCTGTTGCGAACTTGATCTCGCCTGCTGCCTCGTCCTTTGTAGCTGTATCTGCTGTTGCTACAGCGGCAGATTCAACCGGAGTACTGCTTGTTGTTTCGTCCTTCTTCTCGCAGGCAGTGCATGCAGCGATCATAGCGCATGCAAGAAATGCTGCGAGTATTCTCTTGATATTCTTCATATTTCTTTCTCCTTTTTTATACGGGTGATCCCCATAATTACCGTTACATAATAACACCGTAACAAAGCTTAGTCAAGAGTAATTTCACAAATGTATAAAAGTTCGGTCTTTTATGCAAAAAACCGAACGTCATACTCCGAATAATCGGACAGATGTTTAAACTGACTGTAAAATTCATAATTGATTTACTGTTATTTTGAATGGAAAATGGAAAATTGAAAATGGAAAATTGCGGAACTCGGCTGCGCCGAGTTGAATTTGTATTAACTATCGCAAAACCACACAATATTCGCTGCTGTAAGAAACAAATTAAGAGTTTATTCAAACAACCCCTATAATCAAGCACGAAGTGCTTCCGAAATTTTCCATTTTCCATTTTCAATTTTCAATTATTTCTCAAGCAGCATTCTGTCGTTTGAAAGATTCGAGCCGCTGATCTCTTTGAACTTTGCAAGGAGCGTTTCTACGGTGAGGTTCTTTTTCTCTTCGCCCTTGATGTCGAAGATGATCCTGCCGTCGTTCATCATGATGAGGCGGTTGCCGTGTGTGATGGCGTCGTTCATGTTGTGAGTTACCATCAGAGCGGTGAGCTTATTCTCCGAAATGATCTTATCGGAAAGCTCCAGAACTTTTGCCGCCGTTTTCGGGTCGAGCGCCGCCGTGTGCTCGTCAAGAAGAAGCACTCTCGGCTTTTTGATCGTTGCCATAAGAAGCGTGATAGCCTGGCGCTGACCGCCCGAAAGCAAGCCTACCTTAGCCGTCATTCTGTCCTCTAAGCCGAGGTCGAACTCTTTGAGCATCTCCTTGTACTTCTCACGCTCTGCCGATGTAACGCCCCACGAAAGTCCTCTGTGCTGACCTCTACGTGCAGCGATAGCAAGGTTCTCGTCGATACCCATATCGGCTACGGTGCCCATTCTCGGATCCTGGAAAACTCTTCCGAGGAATTTTGCACGCTTATGCTCGGGAAGACCCGAAACGTCCTGACCGTCGATAAGTATCATGCCGTTGTCAACAGGCCATGTGCCTGCAACGGAGTTGAGCATTGTTGATTTTCCTGCGCCGTTGCCGCCGATGACCGTACAGAAATCGCCGTCTTCAAGCTTAAGGCTCAAGCCTTTGAGCGCCATCTTTTCGTTGATGGTTCCGGGGTTGAAGGTCTTGTATACGTCTCTTATTTCAAGCATCAGTGTCTTCCCCCTTTGTTCTTCGGCTTGTTGTACGCCTTTTTATTCTTAACGTTCTTGTTGACGTTCTTCTGATCGTTAACGCTTTTCTTGAGCGATGTCTGCTGCTTTGCTTTGTCCTTTTCCATTGCAGCTTTCAGCTTGTTCTCTTCTTTTTTGTCGGACTCTGCCTGCGCTTTTGTCTTTGCTGCGGCTGCTCCGGCGTCCATGTGAAGCTCGCCCATTATAGCGCCGCTTGCAGCAAGCTTCTTGTTTTTCTTTGCCGATCTCTTGAAAGAATTCTTCGACATTTCTTTAAGGTTCGGAACTGCAAGGAAGAGCGCAACGATAACAGCTGTGAAGAGCTTTGTGTCGTCCGTAGGCATTTTGAGCCAGAGAACGATACCCATTGCGATATAGTAAAGGATACCGCCGACAACAACGAAAAGGAGCTTTATGATAAAATTGCTCTTCTTGCGGAAGATAGCGTCACCGATGACCATGCCGATGATAACTGCGGCAAGACCGATAACGATAGCGCCTCTGCCCATGTTTACATCTGCAAAGCCCTGATACTGTGCAAAGAGAGAGCCGGAAAGAGCTACAAGGCCGTTCGAGATAGCAAGAGCGAGCACCTTTGCCGTGTTGATGTTGATGCCCTGAGCCTTGCTCATATTGGGGTTGGAGCCTGTGGATCTGATAGTCGAGCCCATCTCGGTACCGAAGAACCAGTACATAAGGCCGATAGTTACAGCAACAAAAATAAGGCCGAAACAGATAGCCTTCGGGATATCGCTTGCGCTTAAGATAAGGCTGTAGTTACGATAGCTTACGGGCAGATTCGCCTTGCCCATTATATTCAGGTTGACGGAGTACAAGGCTATCTGAGTAAGTATGCCCGACAGGATATCGGGAATACCGAGCACCGTGTGCAGGAAGCCCGTTACAAGGCCTGCAAGGATACCTGCTGCAAGAGCGATAAGAGCCGCCGCCCACGCAGGAACGCCGTTGATAATAAGTATAGCTGTTACGGCGCCGCCCGTAGCGAACGAGCCGTCAACGGTAAGGTCTGCAAAGTTGAGCAGACGGAATGTAATAAACAGTCCGAGAGCCATCAAGCCCCATATGATGCCCTGCGCAACGTTACCGGGAAGCTGCGACACGAACGTTACGGGGTTCAGCGACTGAAAGTAAGAGATCAAAGAATCCATATGTTCACCATTTTCCTGATAAATGTAAATTTGCCGAGAAACGCAAATATTTGGGGTGTCGATTGGCACCCCAAATACCGGCAGTTTATACGGTTTTTAATAACTAATAAAGCCGCAGCATCATCGAATACATCAGCACTCGGCTGCTGTCACGCTGTTGCTTTATTACAGTAATTATTCTTCGCCGCCGATCTTGATGTAATCGCTCGGAACTGTGATACCGAGAGCTGCACATCTGTCAGCGTCATACTTCTTTGTTGTTGCGGGAGCGTAGCGAACGTCCATTGCTGCGATATCGGCATCCTTAACGAGGATATCGTAAGCCATCTCTGCTGTAGCTGTACCGAGGTCGTAGTAGTCGATGGAAAGTGTTGCAACGCCGCAGCCTGCACAGATGCTCTCTTCGCCTGCAACGATCGGAATATTCTTACCGGAAGCGATGTTGTCGATGATGCCTGTGTTGGAAGCTGCCGTATTATCTGTAGGAATGTAAAGTACCTCGCACTCGTCGCAAGCTGTTGTAACAACAGCAGCGATATCGTTGGAGTCGGAGAATGTGTACTCCTTTACTTCGTAGCCTGCGTCTGTAAGGTAAGGTGTGATCGTGTCGATCTGGTACTTCGAGTTAGCCTCTGCCGAGCAGTAGAGAAGACCGACTGTCTTCTTGTCGGGGAAGAGCTCGTGAAGCATCTCAGCCTGCTTGTCGAGCGGAGCGAGGTCGCATGTGCCGGAAACGTTCGTACCGGAGTGACCTGTCCAGTCAGCGATATCAAGAGCCGTGCCGTAATCTGTTACGGAAGTACCGAGAACGGGAATCTTGTCTGTTGCTGTATATGCAGCCTGAAGAGCCGGTGTAGCGTTAGCCATGATGAGGTCAACGTTGCCGGAAACGAACTGATTGCAGATCGTTGTGCAGTTTGCGGAATCGCCCTGAGCGTTCTGAACGTCAAATGTAACGCTGCCGTCGCCTACAAGCTCTGTGAACTTATCCTGGAAGCCCTTTGTAGCAGCGTCGAGAGCGTCGTGCTGAACGAGCTGGCAAACGCCGATCGTATAAGTCTTGTTTTCGATCTTCTCGCCGGAAGCAGTTTTTTCGGAGCTTGCTGTATCAGCAGTGCTTGTCTGCTCTTTTGAAGAAGTATTCTCTGTGCTTGATGTTTCTGCTGTGCTGCCGCAGCCTGCAAGAGCGAATGCCATTGTGGCAACAGCCAATGCGCCTGCAAAAATTCTCTTTGCTTTTGTCATAGTTGATTTCTCCTTTTCGTGTTGTATGCGGACAAAGCCCGCATGAAATCCTGGTTTTCTGCTTCTATGTTTTCATGCATTAAAACCGATAAACTAACACGTTAAATATTTTAACTCAAAACAAAGGCTTTGTCAATACGATTTAGATGGGATTATTAAACAAATATCTTGCACAATTATATTAAAATATCCCAAAAACTTATTGCCGATTGACACTTGCGGTCAAGCTTGCTTTTTTTAATCGTTCCACATTATTTAAAATTGCGAATAAAAAGCGTTTTGCCGGAAATAATAAGTTTGCGGCGATGAAATGCCGTAGATCACGAAACGGAGATAATGTTTTTATGAATAAGAATGCTAACCACAGCATAAAATGCACCGTTGACGAATGTAAGCACCACTGCTGCGGCGAGAACTACTGCTCGCTTAGCTGCGTTTCCATCGGCACTCACGAACCCGACCCGACGATCTGTCAGTGCGTAGACTGCGAAAGCTTTGTACGCTCGGACGGAAACTGCAAGTAATACAAAACCGCCGCCGCAAAAAATTTGCGGCGGCGACTTTGTTCAATTGACAATGGACAATTGCGGAAGCACTTCGTGCTTGGAGCAGCAGATAACTCATGTAATATTAATCCGTCATATCTATGGCGGATCAACGGCAGATCACTATGGTTTACGGTACAGGTTCAATGCTTTCCGGTGTTACGAGCGGCGGATATACTTCAAGTATATTTCCGTCATGCTTTATCCTCAGAGCGCTGCCGTCTGTGATCGCACGTTCAACTGTCTTTTTCCATTGTTCCGCCTGTTCTCCCGCATGCACATTTATCACTGCACAGTTGAACAGACTGTACTGCGGACACGTTACCCTTATCGATGCGCCGTTGTAATCAACTGCAAAGCAGTCAAAAGTGCAGTTTTTAGGATCGTTCTTCATTTGTGAGATCTTCGGGCAGCTTTCAAGAAGCTCTTTTCCGCTTTTTAACACGCGGTCTGTAGAATAATCCCATTTAAGCATAAGAAGATACTCACCGTCTACGATATACTGCGCATAATTTCCCGTTAACAGATCATTAGGTACGCCAAGCAGATCCGTAACATCTTCATAAGTCATATTCTTTGTGATTTTCAGCACCTTTTCAGAATCGGTAATGCCTTGCATGACATCTATCTCGCCGATCGGATCGCTGTTTATATCCGAATCCTCCCACGTATAGCCGGACTTTCCCGTGTCGCTTGAAGATGTCTCTCCAAATCCCGATGAACCGTGATCTTCCGAGCTTGTATATTCGCTTTGTACATCTTCCCTTTCGGATGAAACGACTGCACTTGACGTATCTTTTTTCTCCGCAGACGATACAGCTGCGCTTGAAGCCTGCTTTTCGGTATCGGTCGTTTCTGCGGTACTGACAACAAACGCCGGACTGCTTTCGCTCACGCCGTTGTCAGGTGTACTGTAATCACCCGTAAAAACGAAATCCGTATCGCTTTCCGTTCCGGCTGCCGTAACAGAATCCTCATCAACACCGTACATAGGAGGATCTATAACACGCATGATCCCAAATGCACCCACGCCTAACACCGCCACAGCAACACACGCCGCAGCCGCACGCATGGGCACTGTCCAGAACGGACGCTTCGTTACGTCAATGATATCAGCTTTCTTTTCCATATTATCCGAATCAGCAAAAGCTTTGCTCTGATCTTTCTTTTTCATATTTTTCACCTTCTCTTCGGTCACGGCGAAAACCCTGTTCCTTGTTTCCTCGTCTGTACCCATATGACGTGAAAGCTTATTTGCGTCGTCTTCATCAAGATAACGCAAATAGCCGAACACATTTCTTTTCACTCATATCACTCCCTTCAAAAGCTTTTTCAGACTTTTAAGAGCACGGGTGCTTCTCATTCGCACAGCCGACGGTTTCATTCCGAGAGCGGCGGCGATCTGACCGGAGTTTTCACCTGCATAGAACTTTCTGATAATAATAGTTGAATCGGGTTCGCCGAGAGATTCTATCTTTTCAAGCAGAAGCCTTGCCAGATCACTTTGTTCCGTATCCTCTTCGATATTATTGTCCGATATTATTTTGCTGAATTCATCATCATCAAGAGAAACAAAAAAGCTTCGTTTTCCGGCGCTCAGCTTCCTGAAACTGTCTATCGCTCTGCGCTTTGCAACGGTACAGATAAAGCCTTTCAGCTCACCGCTGTAACCGCCTCCGTCCAAAGACATAAACACCTCGGTGAACACGTCGCTTACGCACTCTTCAACGTCCTCATGCGAGTACCCGTGCAGCTTTGAAAGCACAACGGTATGCACATAAGAATAATACTCGTCAAAAAGCGCACGGTGCGCTCGACCATTTAAATTTATGTATTCTTCCCCCGTCATCGGCGCACCCTCCTTATTCAACTACATAAAAGAACATCTGCGCAAATCATCTTTCATTAAGTACATTCGTAATAGTATCACAAACTGTCACAAATTTGCAAATATTTTTTTGATTGACTGCATATCATAATTATGATATAATTATGATAATAATAAAAAGGAGTGATCTGTGTGAGAATCCGTCCCATATCCGATCTGAGAAACAAGTTTACCGAGATAGAAAAATCAATTTCCGATAACGAGCCGGTTTTTCTTACAAAAAACGGCTACGGAGCAATGGTGCTCATGAGCATCGACCGTTTTGAAATGTACGAAAACGGCATCGGCGACATCGACCTCAAGCTGCTGGAAGCCGACTATCAGGCAGAACACAGCGATAAAAGGCTGACTCATGAAGAGGTCTTTGCAAAGCTTCGAGGTACCGAAAATGAATGAGAAATACACGCTTTCGTATCTTCCTCTGTTTTATGACGACCTTTCGGCCATATACGATTATATCCGCAATAAGCTTGAAAACCCGATAGCCGCAAAAAGCTTTGTAAACAAAATTGAAAAAGCGATCCTTGAAAGAGCCTTATCGCCTGCAGGCTATGAGCCGTACGTATCGTCAATAAAGCACAAAGATACATATTACAGGATATACGTTGATAACTACACCGTGTTTTACGTTCTCAAAGGGAACACGATGGAAGTCAGAAGACTTATCTACAGCCGAAGAAACATAAAAGAGATATTATAAAGCGAACTGCCCCCATACTCTTTGTCCGAGTATGGGGGCAGCTCTGTAGTTTATTTGAAAAAGAAATTCGTCGTACTCTGTTTTACTTTCTGTAAGTCATCTTGCTTCTTATATGTTCAAGACGGTTGAGCGCTTCGTTGAGCGTTTCGTCTTTCTTTGCAAAGTGAAGTCTGATAAGATGATTTACGTCCTCTCTGAAAAAGCTCGAACCGGGAACTGCGCCGACGCCTACATCTTTTGCAAGGTCGTAGCAGAATTCGAGGTCGTCCTTATAGCCGAATTCGGAGATATCGAGCATTATGTAATACGCTCCCTGCGGAACCGTATGAGAGATTCCGATATCGTCAAGGCCTTTGAGGAAAAGTTCTCTTTTTCTTGTATATTTATCCTGAAGCCACTTGTAATAATCATCGCCGAAGCGGAGTCCCGTAACGGCTGCTTCCTGAAGCGGTGCCGCAGCGCCGACGGTCAGGAAGTCGTGCACTTTCTTTGCCGTATCAATGATCTCGGGCGGCGCTATGATATAGCCGAGTCTCCAGCCTGTGATCGAATACGTTTTTGAAAGCGACGAACAGGAGATCGTTCTTTCCCACATGCCGGGAAGAGACGCCATATATGTATGCTTGTAAGGCGCATATACGATGTGCTCGTAAACCTCGTCGGTGATAACGAATGTGTCGTACTTCACCGCAAGGTCTGCGATGATCTGCAATTCCTCTCTTGTGAATACCTTTCCGCATGGATTGGACGGGTTGCAGAGGATCAGCGCTTTCGGGTGCTGCTTGAAAGCTGCTTCAAGCTCGTCTGTGTTGAAATTGAACTCGGGCGGATAAAGCGGAACGTAGATAGGTTCGCTACCCGAAAGTATCGTATCGGCTCCGTAGTTCTCATAAAACGGCGAGAATACTATTATCTTATCGCCGGGGTCGGTCACGGTCATAACGGCCGCCATCATGGCTTCCGTGCTGCCGCAGGTAACTACGATCTCGCCGTTGGGGTCGATCTGTCTGCCCATGAGCTTCGACTGCTTTTCGGCAAGCGCCTCACGGAAATTCTGTGCACCCCATGTGATCGAATACTGGTGAAAATCTTCCTTTGAGACTTCCGCAAGACGATCGAGCAGCTCTTTCGGCGGATCGAAATCGGGAAATCCCTGAGACAGATTAACGGCGTCATATTTCATTGAAACTCTCGTCATTCTTCTGATAACGGAGTCTGTAAAGTCTTTTGTTCTGTTTGACAGTGCAGGCATTAATTCTTCCTCCGGACGCAGCGACAAGCTGCTCTTGTCTAATGGAAAATTGAAAATGGAAAATGGAAAATTGCGGAGTCGCTTCGCTCCTTTTTTTAAGTGAGCAGTTTTGCATAATTATACATTATCCATTGTCAATTGTCAATTGATTAGATGTTGTAGTCAAGGTGTCTTTCGTCTATGATACGTCTTGATTTATGCTCGGAACGGGTGTCAAGGCCGCCGTCGGGGTGTACCACTACGCTGTAAGGCTTAACGCCGATGCGTGCTTTGAGCGCTGCGGAAACTTCGGAAGCGATCTGATCGTCGCTCTTCGGGTTATCGGAATTTTTCTCGATCTCGACGGAGTATTTGCATGTGAAGTCCTTCTCGAAAATTCTGATAAGGTACTCGCCCGTGATATCGGAAATGTTGCGGATAACTGCCTCGATGTCGCTCGGGAATACGTTAACAGCGGAAACGATGAACATGTCGTCCTTTCTGCCACTGATGTGGATCCTGCCGTGTGTACGGCCGCAGGAGCACTTTGTGTTGTCGATCCAGCCGATGTCGCCTGTGCGGAAACGGATAAGCGGACGTGCGTGCTTTCTAAGTGTTGTGAACACAAGCTCGCCTACCTGACCGGGTTCAAGGATCTCGCCTGTGTGGATATCTACTGTCTCAACGAGGATATGGTTCTCTGCGATGTGCAGGCCGTCTTTAGCTTCGCACATTGCGGCGCACGCACCGAAAATATCGGACAGACCGTAGAAGTCGTAAACCTCGGCGCCCCAGATGTCCTCGATAGCTTTTCTTGTAGCGTCGATGGAGCCGCCAAGCTCGCCTGCAACGATGATCTTCTTGATGTTGAGATCCTTCTTCGGGTCGATGCCGCTCTTGAGAGCTTTTTCACCGAGCTGCCATGCGTAGGAAGGTGATGTCCATATGATAGTCGGCTGATACGTCTTGAGAACGTAAAGAAGTCTTTCGCTCGGAAGAGTACCGCCCCAGATGCACAGTGCGCCGAGGTTTTGTGCGCCGATAACGTCGGGGCCGCCTACGTAAAGCGAGAAGTTAAGTGCGTGAACGTAGCGGTCGTTCGGGCGCATACCGATCTGCCAGAACCAACGGCTCTCGGTATCCTGGAACTCATCAAAATCCTTCTTTGTGAACGGGCTCATTGTCGGAACGCCTGTAGAACCCGACGATGTTGAGATGAACACTACGTCCTCTTCGGGAACGGCTGCAAGCTCACCTAAGAAAGAGCCTACGCCCTGTGTGTCTCTCTGCGTTTTCTTGTTGATGAACGGGAACTTCTGGATATCTTTAAGCTCCTTGATATCCTCGGGCTTTACGCCTGCTTCATCGAACGAACGCTTATAATACGGCGAATTGTCGTATGCAAATTTAACGATCTCCTTGAGATCTGCAAGCTGTCTTTTTTCAAGTTCCTCACGGGGAAGAGTCTCAAGCTCCTCGTCCCAGAATTTGTTGTGAATATCTCTGCTCATTGTTATTTCTCCTTCAAATAAATTAGTTTATCAGTTAAAATTCTTGTTGATGTACTCCCACTTTGCGTCACGGGAGCGCTTTATGATCTCTATATCTTCTTCCGTTAAGTGACGGAAACGGCTCTGCGTTTTGAGATAGTTCTCAACCGGAGTAAACTCCTTCGGTCTGTGATTAAGTGTGAACTCGCCGTTTTCAAACTCGGCAAGATACCACAGTCCGCAGTCAACAACTTCCTTTGCCGATTCGACCGTTTCGTCTGTTTTGATCCCCCAGCCCGTCGGGCACGGCGCAAGGACATGTATGTATTTCGTCCCCTTTATATTCTTAGCCTTCTCTACCTTGCGCATGAAATCGTTTATATATCCTACGCTTGCCGTTGCTGCGTAAGGGATACCGTGAGCTGCCACGATCTCGAACATGTTTTTCTTTTGCTTTAGGTTGCCGTGAATGTTTTTTCCTGCCGGAGTCGTTGTTGTTTTCGCTCCGAACGGAGTAAGCGAGCTTTTCTGAATACCCGTGTTCATGTAAGCTTCGTTGTCGTAGCAGATGTAAAGAATATCGTCGTTTCTGTCAATAGCGCCCGACAAAGCCTGCAAACCGATATCAGCCGTGCCGCCGTCGCCTGCAAAGCCTACCGCATGGAAATCGGTGATGCCCTGCGCTCTGAGTCCTGCCTCAACGCCCGTGAGCATCGAAGCCGTTCCGGCGAACGTCGAGATGATCGCATTGTTGCCGAAGCAAAGCTGCGGATAATTGAAGCCTACAGCCGACATACAGCCTGCCGGGATAACGGCTACGGCATTCTGACCGAGCACCTTTAAAGCAACTCTTACAGCGAGGCTTCCTCCGCAGCCTGCACATGCCTTGTGACCGTAGAAATATTCTGTTTTATCAAGCGTTTTTGCGCTGACTGCCATCCGCCTCACCTCCTATGCCTATGAATCTTACGGCAGACTCTTCCGTTTTGAGATCATCAAAAATGCTCTCTATCTCTTCTGCCGAAATGTTTCTTCCTCCGAGACCGCCGATATAGTTCGATACCGGAATGTTTATCCCTGCCTTTTGCAGTGCGGAGTTTACGTTTGTATACACAGCGCCCTCGTTGCCGAAGGATATGTCTTTCTCCAGCACAGCGGCGCTCTTTGCGTTTTTAAGAGCTTTTGCTATCTCCTCGTTCGGGAACGGGCGCATATATCTGATCCTTAAAAGGCCGACCTTTTCGCCCTTTTCTCTGAGCTTGTCAACTATCTCTTTAACAAGTCCGGAGATACTTCCGAGCGTAACAAGGATATACTCTGCGTCCTCTGTTTTGTAGCTTTCCGTAAGACCGGTGTAGCTTCTGCCGAAGATCTTTTCAAACTTTCTTTCGGCTTCGTCTATCGCTTCCTTTGCGTTGAGGATACCGACATGCTCCTTGTACTTGAAAAAGATGTTCGTATCGGGTCCTGCGGAAAAGCCGAGGTTCTTAGGCTCTGTAAGCGACATCTTGTTTTCCGTTTCAAACTTCGGCAAAAACTCGTCTGCCTGCTCCTGCGTCGGGATATCAACTACTTCGTATGTGTGTGTAAGGATAAATCCGTCAAGGTTTGCCATGAACGGCGTCGATACTTTCTTGTGCTCTGCTATATAGAAGCTCATGAGTGCCAGGTCGAGCGCCTCCTGTGCATTTTCGGCGTATGCCTGTATCCAGCCGCTGTCAAGCTGCGAGAGCGAATCTCTCTGATCGCCGTAGATATTCCAGGGTAAAGCTGTGGAACGGTTTGCGTTCATCATAACTATCGGAAATCTGCCGCCTGCTGCGTAAGGAAGACATTCAGCCATGTAAAGAAGTCCCTGAGACGACGTTGCCGTAAAAGCTCTTGCGCCTACGGAAGAAGCTCCCATAGCACATGAAAGCGCCGAATGTTCGGATTCAACATGAATGAATTCCGACTTAAGGCTTCCGTCCTCAACGAACTCGGAAAGCTTTTCAACAACTATCGTCTGCGGTGTGATAGGATAAGCGGAAACCACCTGAGGACGGGCAAGGCGAACACCGTAAGCGAACGCTTCGTTGCCGGATAACACCTGCTTTGCCATTACTTTTCCGCCTCCATTCTTATCGCACCGAGCTTACATATCCTGCTGCAAATGCCGCAGCCCTTGCAAAAATCATAATCTATCGAAACCTTTCCGTCCTTCTCAAAGATAACTCCGTCGGGACAGTAAAGATAACAGTTAAGACATCCGATACATCGTGTAGTATCTATCACAGGCCTTACGTTTCGCCAGCCTGCGTTTTTTGTAACGAGATAACCCGCTTCATACGCTGTATTATCGGGTATCTCTTCAAAGGAGGTGGGAACTTTATCCCGAAGGTACGGTTTCATTCTGCAGCCTCCTTGTAAGCCGCCTTAACGGCTTTGATGTTCTTTTCGGCAATGCGCTGCGGCATCGTTTCGCTTATTACCTGCTCGATACGTTCTTCTTCAACAAGCCCCGAAACAGCTGCAAACGCTCCGAGCAAAATAGTGTTCGTGATCGGGCGGCCGATATACTTTTGGGCGATATCATCGCCGTCTATCGTGTAAACTCTCGGATCGTCGATCTGCTTTTTTGTGTTGAGCAGCACCTTGCCGCCGGGTTTCAGCTCGTCGAGCGTTTTTTCGGAAAACAGCGTATCGTCAAGGATTATGCTGTAGTCAGCCTTTGCGACTTCGCTTCTGTTTCCTATCGGGGTGCTGTCGAGCTTTGTAAAGGCTCTGATCGGTGCGCCTCTTCGCTCGGGGCCGAACGATGGGAACGCAAGGACGAAGGAGTCTTCATCGAGTGCGCACGCCTCACCCAGAAGCCTTGCGGCTGTAAAAGCGCCCTGTCCGCCTCTGCCGTGCCATATTATCTCTTTCATTTATTGATCCCTCGCTGTCGGTTTGGGTTAGTGTTTTTCTGTTTTTCTGTTTGTCTCCGATGGCTCGGCAGCAATGCCGCTTTGAAACACGCAAGCCTTTTATTAAAGACTTGACAAAGAGCCTCGGAGTGGTTTGTTTTTCAACATTCCGTCACTGCTTCCATCTGAGCAGGTATTTCTGGATACTGTTGAAAATAAAAGATATTGCGATAATTACTATGCCGACAACTATCAAGCCGACTATCGTTCTTGTGTAATCTCCGAAATCGGAGTAGTTCTTGATGTAGTAACCAAGTCCGCTCTGTGCGCCGATCATCTCGGCAGATGTAAGAAGTACGAACGATACCGTAAGTCCCTGGTTGCAGCCTATGAATATCTGCTGCAATGACGCCGGCAGGATTATCGAAAACATCATCGTTGCCTTGTTTACATTAAGCACCTTTGCGGAGTCGATCGTCTTTTTGTCTACGTTCATAACGCCGCTCATCGTGCCTGCAAACACAGGCCAGAACGTTGCAAGGAAGATAACGAACACCGACACCGAACGGAACGTCGGCAAAAGTGCTATTCCGTAAGGAATGTATACGATCGGCGGGATAGCTCCGAAGAACTTTGAAACATATGTTGCTGCGCTTCCGAGCCTTGCGCTCCAGCCGAGGAAAAGTCCGAGCGGTACGGCTATGATGAGAGCTAAAATGTAGCCCTGCAAGATAATGCCGACCGAGCTTTTTATGTTAATGAGTATCTTGTCGTAATCTGCGATCATCTGCCAGAATATCCTTCCCGGAGGAGGGAACAAAGACGGCTTCAGGACGTTGAACTTTGCCGTTGCAAGCGTCCAGGCGATCAGCAGTCCGTAGATGAATGTTACTATATCTGCGAAAAGATCAAGACCTTCTTTTTTCTTTATGAGCGACGACGCTATGAGCGTTACCGCCTCTGTGCCTATCGCAAACCATATCAGATACGAAGCATACGTATATGCGGGAAGCTTATCGGGAAGAAACTGTATCAGTATCAGAACGATAAACAGGGCGTGTACAACTTTCAGATACCTGTTTTTCAAAGTCATTACAGTACGACCTCCTCGCCGCCTATCTTCGTACTGATATCGCTGTAGAACATTGATAAGAGCGTGTTGCGAAAACGGGTGTATTCTTTTGTCTGAACAAGCTCGCTTCTGTTTCTCGGACGGTCGAACGGTACCTTTATCTCACGGTAAACACGTCCGGGGTTAGCCGTCATCATGACGATCTTATCGGAAAGCAGTATCGCCTCATCGATATCGTGAGTTACGAATACGACTGTTTTTCTTTCCGTTGTGCCGTCGCCCTCCCAGAGGTCGAGCAGAAGCTCCTGGAGTATCGTTCTGTTTTTGGCGTCGATAGCGCCGAACGGCTCGTCCATCAGAAGGATATCTGTATCGATAGCCAGCGCTCTTGCGATAGCAACTCTCTGCTGCATACCGCCCGAAAGCTGTGACGGATACTTATTGCCGAACTGTTCAAGACCTACCTTTTCGAGGTATTCATCTGCAATGCGGTATCTTTCGCTGCGGGAAACGTCCTTTCTCACCTGCTTTATGCCAAAAGCAACGTTTTTTCTTGCTGTCATCCAGGGGAACAGAGAGTAGTGCTGGAACACTACGCCTCTGTCCGTTCCTGTACCGTGGATCGGCTCGCCGTCAATGAGTATCTCACCGTCGGTGGGAGTATTAATGCCTTCGAGGATACTCAGCAGCGTGCTTTTGCCGCATCCGCTCGAACCGATAACACTGACAAATTCACCTGCTTCTATGGAGAAGTTCACATCTTTGAGAGCCGTAAAGCTCTTTTTCTTTTCGGTGTAATTGACTGTTAGATTATTTATCTGTATCTTACTCATTTTTCACCATCTCGGTATTATTCAAATTCGTCAAAGTGTGTCTTGAGTTCTGCGAATACCTTATCGTCGGGCTGCTCATCAATGAGGCTTGCAAGAGCATTCTTGTAGATATCAGTATTGTAAAGCTTGTCGATATCGTAATCCTCTGCGTAACCAAGTTCTACGAGCGAATCCTTGAGCGATTCTGTGCCCTGCTTGTCGGGATCGGGGACCGATGTACCGTAGCCGCCGTAGATCTCTGTGTTGATAAGATCCTCTTCAATGTCGATGTACTGCTTAACGTCCTTTACTGTGCCTTCCTTGTTTTCCTGAGTGAACTTATACGCCTTGATGAGCGCTCTTTCAAAAGCAAGGTAAGTGTTCGGATACTGCTTGAGCGCCTCTGTTGAAGCGACCTGACGGCAGCAGGGCTGGTTTTCAAGAAGCGGCTCTTCGGAGCAGCGGTAAACCACCTTGTAGCCCTGACTCTCTGCAAGAGATGTGTAAGGCGAATATGCCGAAACAGCGTCGATGCTGTCGTTCTGTATCGCATTGAAAGCGTCCTTCTGGCTGTCGAAGTATACGATGTTGACCTTATCTTCGCCCTCGCCGATCTCGATGCCCTTATCTTTGAGAAGGATCTGAAGCTCTGCGTCCTGAACGCTGTTCTTTACGGAAGCAACGTTTCTGCCTTTAAGGATCGAAACGTCCCAGTCTGTAAGACCTTCAACGAACTCAGGCTTGATAACGTAGCCGTGACCGTTTGTCATTGCGCCGCCGAAGATCGTAAGATCATGGCCTGTGCTCTGGAATGTTATGGAAGGAACGGAGCCGATGAAAGCAGCGTCAAGCTTGCCTGTTTCAAGGCCTGTTGAAAGCTCTGCGGCGGAAGAGAAGAGTGTGAGCGTTACGTCAAGGCCTTCTTCCTCAAAGTAGCCTTCCTCTTTTGCAACGAATGCAAGCAGATGAGCCGTTGAGTTGAGGTGGCCGAGGTTGAACGTTGTTTTCTCAAGAGCGTTTGTCGGCTCTGACGATGTTTCGACCGTTTCCGTTACCGAAGCGCTCCCGGAAGATGTATTGGCTGAGCTTGTGCTGTCGTTGACTGCTGCGCAGCCTGCAAATGCTGTTGCTGTAAGCGAAGCGGCGATCAAAGCCGCAATGATTCTTTTTTTCATGATCTTTTCCTCTCTTTTCTCATTTCTTTTTTCATTTCTTTAGTTTGCGCAGCAATCGGGAACTTCCGAAGTATTGTCTGCGTCTTTGTTCTTGCAGCAGTCGGGAACTTCCGAGCCGTTGTCTGCGTCTTTGTTCTTGCAGCAGTCGGGAACTTCCGAAGTATTGTCTGCGTTTTTGTTCTTGCAGCAGTCGGGAACTTCCGAGCCGTTGTCAGTGTCTTTGTTCTTGCAACAGTCGGAAACTTCGGAACCGTTGTCTGCGTCTTTATTCTTGCAGCAGTCGGGAACTTCCGAGCCGTTGTCAGTGTCTTTGTTCTTGCAGCAGTCGGATTCTTCTTTATTCTTGCAGCAATCCGATGTTTCTTTATCTTTACAACAGTCCTTTTCGGTCTGTGTATCGCTCTCGGCTGCCAAAGACTCCGTCGTGCTTATGCTGCTTTCATCCGAGGCGGTGGACGCTGTGCCGGGGGTACAGGCTGTACAAACTGCCGATATCAGAACTGCTGCGATTACGATAGCTGTGAACTTCTTTTTCATTGACAAATTATCCTTTCTTTTCCAAAAAAACTAAAAACTGACAAAATTCATGTCAAAAAAAGACGGGAAGCCGGCGACCGACTTCCCGTATGAAGCGCAAAATTGCTTCGTCACATTCGGAAAGCGCAGCACGCTCTGACACAGAAAACAGCTTCCTGCGACATACACATACAATTACAAGTACACATGGCGGTTGTCTTTCTTGTTGTCATAGCGATTACTCCTTTCGTTTCGATGTGTTTATTATATCATTACTTTCGTGTTCTGTCTAATACGTGATAGGTATTATTAGTAATAGGTAAAACCTATAGGTCATGTAGGCATTTCAGGCGTGATCGCCCGCTTTCTTCATAATTGACAATTGGGCAGCTCTAAAAACTCACTTTTTTAAAAAAACAAATCCAGCATTCAAGCGGTTTATTCTGACTCGATTTGCTAAAATCAAGGGTTTTTAGAGCTTCCCAATTGATAATTGACAATGGACAATTGCGGAACTCGCCGCAGGCGAGTTGGATTATATCAGCTAACTCAAATTCATACTTTAATTCGCAGCCATGAGATAACTATTAAGTCTGAATAAACTAAGGAACCACTGAATAAATCACGCCCTACGGGCTGAGCACCCATCTTGCTTGCACCCCAAGGGCACTTGTAACACATGCCGATCGGTCTGCGCCTTA
>CACZYP010000005.1:0-1784 GCA_902785425.1 uncultured Ruminococcus sp.
ACCTCTTGTGTAATGGTTTTGTTAGCACTTACATTTTACACTATTGGTGCTATGTTGTCTATTTTTATTTTACTGTTGCACTTCAAATGATAACCTATCGATCTCCCTTGACGGCGGAAGATAGTGATATGAAGTCCCCTCGTGCCGAAGTGCGGAAACGGGGATAAAAAAGTCACCCTCACGGTCATTTATCAATGCACCGCAGCAGCCTGCAGCGATGATCTTTTCAGCGCCTCCTGCGATCAGCTGTTCCATGATCTGAACTGCTGCCGCACCGCCCAAAGGCGCCTGACAAACGGCGATCTCGGTTCCTTTATGTATCGTTTTATATACGGGGAATACTTTTGTTATCGTAGTAAAACTGCCGATAATCTCACAGTTGTTTTCTTCCGCATACTCCTCGGATTCTTTTTCCATAAACAGCATAACTGCTCTTTCGGGAAAATGAAAATCAGTGCTGTGTCCGGGCATGATAACAGCTTTATTGTCGCTGTCGTGTTCTAATATGGGGATAGGATTTTTGAACAAACTCATACATTATCTCCTTATGTCTTTTAAAAGATTATACCACACGATCGGCTTGTAAGCAAGCAATGATTGTTCGGTATATATTGTCTTGCCAAATATCGGCAGCAGGCTTACTTTACTCAGCTATGCAGCAGAAGCACAGATCAAGATTCGTACTCCTCACCTCTGATTTATAGTTACAATTGACATAATAGGGTTGATATGATACAATCTAATATATAATAACAACTAAGAACCATGACAGATATGTGAAATTCAGTTTGCCCCGACGGCGCTGTGCTTCACCAGTCATCAGATCCGGAGGTGCGTTATGAGTGACAAAAAGATGCAAAAGATCAAGCTTTTGAAAATACTTGAGATACTATACCGAAAAACAGATGCCGATACTCCAATCACCACAAATCAACTCATCAGCGAGCTTTCGGAAATGGGCATCAACGCAGACCGCCGCACCTTGTATTCGGATATAGAGGCGCTTCGTGAGAGCGGATATGAAGTCGAAAAGCAGAAGCGGCACCGTGATATGGTGTATTGGGTGCCTAAGCGGTCATTCGATATCCCGGAGCTTAAGATCATCATGGACTGTATCCATAGTTCACGATTCGTTCCCGAGGGAAAGACGAACGAGCTGATAGATAAGATCGCCGCCCTCGGAGGAAGCGGCAGGGGAGAGCTGCTCAAACGAAACGCTGTCTGTTTCAACGCAGTCAAGCATTCTAACGAATCGATCTACAATATCGTAGAAGTTCTGGAACGCTCGATAGAAAGAGGAAAAAAAGTATCGTTTTGTTATTTTGACATTGACTCGGACGGCTGCCGCAAGTTTCGTCACGAAGGCAGTGAGTATACAGAGGAGCCGCTTGCGATGATCTGCGACGACGGCAATTATTATCTTCTTTGCTACCGCAGCGAAGAAGAATATGAAAACAACATGAAAACGTTCAGGATAGATAAGATAGACTCACCGAGAATGCTTGAAGATACCATATCGCCTTTAGCAGAAGAATCCCGTGATATTGCAGCACGATATCCGCTGCAGGCGTTCAGAATGTACGGCGGACCCTTGCGTGAGGTAACGCTTCTGTTTAATAAGTCTCTGTTGAGTGTAGTGTATGACAAATTCGGTGAGAACACGAAGATCGTGCAGATGGGCGACAAGCTGCAAGCGACCGTTACGGCGCAGATCAGCTCGACATTCTGGGGCTGGATGATGCAGTTTCCGAGCGATATGAGGATAGTGTCACCCGAAGACCTGC
>CACZYP010000005.1:1811-48053 GCA_902785425.1 uncultured Ruminococcus sp.
CACAGTGTTAAAAAGACAAAATAACGCTCTTGTAAATCGAAAAAACTTCCCGGTCGGGCTGCTTTTTTTGTGTGAAGACAATTATAACAAAAAATAAAATGGAACGTTTGTTTATTAAATATGTTTTCCAAGAGTCAGCGGTGAACACGATTTAATTCTCATGAAATAATTAGTGTATGGCTGATAACTAATATATGAAACTTTTAAATTAATTGAAATATAGGTGAAATTATAGAAAAAATTGACCTCAAGTTGTATAATATTAACAGTAATATTATGGAGGTCAATATTATGAAAAAAGCATTCAAAAGAACGTTTTCTGTTTGTCTTGCTTCGGCCATACTTGCTTCAACAGGCAGTGCGGCTATTACAGCAAATGCAGAGCAGACAGAGAACCCGGCAACCAACTTATCCGCACCTGTAAGCAGCGAAGAAAGACACTCTTCAGACGGCAACTATATGCCCCGTGAAGAATCTCACATGGTGTCTTTATCCGATTACTACGCTTTTGAGGGCGAAGGACACAGCACACCCGCTGATCTTCCCGACGAGTGTGACAACTCCGCTAACGAAAACAAGCGTTTCTTCCCGGCTATCGACACTCAGGGCAGTATCGGTGCATGTGAAGCATGGGCAAGCACATACTATACTTACACCTATGAGAGAAACAGAGCACTCGGTATAGACACAACGCCCGAAAACACATTCTCGCCTTCGTGGACATACAACCTGTGCAATGGCGGCAACGACTCCGGATCTCAGGGATTCCAGATCTACAACGTTATCAGAATAGCCGGCGCAGCACGCAGGAAAGATGTTCCCATCTATCAGGACAACAGACCTGAGTCTAATTGGCGTGATTGGTTTACGACCGGTGAAAACTGGGCAAATGCCACACACGACAGACTTACAGCTGTTAAGTATTTCCGTACACGCACTACGGCTCCGAACGGTGTTGTATACAACGAAGGTACTCCCGTTCCGTCAGAAGGAACACCTGTTACAGGCCCGAAAGACAGCGACCTTGATATGATGAAAGTCGCCCTCAACGACGGTCATGTTCTTAATATTTCAAGCTGTATCTTCAGTTGGAAAACGACATACATCAAAGAAAGCTCCGAGCCGGGCGTAGACAACAGATTCGCAGGTCATAAAGCTATTATGTACAGCGACGGATTTGACGGCAGTCACGGACTTACTGTTGTAGGCTACAACGACAACATCTGGATCGACATAAACAACAATGACATGGTAGACAGCGGCGAGATGGGTGCTATGAAGATCGCTAACTCATGGGGCGAAATAGACGGCACAAACGGCTTCTACTGGATGGCTTATGACGCACTCAACAAGGTTTCGGCAGTTAAGGACGCACCTGCAGCATCGTTAAGATATTGTCTTATATCAGAACCTGCTGTAGTTAAGGTAGAGAACAAGGATTACAGCTCAGGCATTCTTTTCAAGTGCGTTTTAAACTCTGATTGCAGATATGAGACAAAGGTTGACATAACTGCAAGAGAAAAGAGCACAGGCAAGACATATACATCAACTATTGCTCCTTACAACACAAACTTCTACCTTTCCGATTCTGAAAACTATAACGGTGTTGAAAAGACTCTCGGTTACAACGGCGAGAAAGGCGCTTGCGACGGTACGTTCTATTACGACCTGAACAACGTGGTAAGCGATATCTCTCTTGACAACATCAATGATTTCGATTGGACTGTTCGTGTAAACAACATGTTCGATAACAGTTCCTATCCTATCGTTAAGGAACTTTTGATCGTTAATATGGATTCCGGCAAAGCATACAGCTTTATGAACGGCAGCAACGTAACGGTAAGAGACAGCTATAAGGACTTCACCTCAAGCAATATCGAATTTGGTTTCAATGCGGCTGTAAGAGTAACTCCCGGTTCCGATATCGGCGTTTATGAAAATGCTGATATCAAGGTTTCTGCAAACGGCAGCAAGGGCTCCCTTAGCTACAATATCGAGTGCACAAAGGACGGCAGCACGGTATTTACTTCCGATTCCGATTCTGTAAGCTATCAGTTCACAGAAGCAGGCGTTTACACGATCACAGCGTCTGTTACAAACGCACAGGGTGAGACTGTTACTACCACAAAGGACATCACAGTAAGAAATACGTCAATTGAAAACATCACTCCCGACAGAAACAAGCTCTATCCGAATCAGGCTGTTACATTCACTCCCGATGTGCAGAACCTCGCTTCCGTTATCGACGCATCTTGCTTTACATACACGGTAACAAAGGACGGCGTTTCCACTCAGTACGCAGCAGGTGCTCACAACGAACTCGAATGGGTTCCCACGGAAACAGGCGTTTACACTGTAAAGCTTGACATTGACTATCTCGGCAATCATCTTGCAGACAAGACTGTAAGCTTCACTGTAAACGAGAAGCCCACAGACATCGTAACTATCTACTACAGCGGCTACACAACACCGTATATCCACTACCGCACAGCAGGCGGCAGCTGGACAACAGCTCCCGGCGTGGCTATGGAGCAGTCAAGCGAAGTAAGCGGTTATCCGTTCGAGTACACTATCGAGCTTGACGGCGCTCAGTACGCCGAGGTTTGCTTCAACGACGGCAACGGCCACTGGGACAGCAAAAACGGCGCTAACTACCGTTTTGAAAAGGGCAGCTACAAATTCTCAAACGGCACGATCACTCCTTACGAAAAGCCTGTATATTCCACAGCACTTAACATTTCGGAGTACGCTGTAAAGGATTGTCCGCTCTCCTTCTACACATACACAAAGAACGGCGCAGGCTCCTATAAGTACACATTCACAGTTACACACAACGGCGTTACAAAGGTTCTTGCCGAGAACAACTATTCCTATTCCGCTTCCTTCACACCCGACGAGATTGGCGATTACGTGGTTTCCGTTACTGTTAAGGACGCACAGGGCAAAACAACTTCCGACACAAAGACAGTTACAGTAAAAGAAGTAAAGATAACCGAGCTTCACATTGCTCCCGAAACGGGCAAGGTAGGTCAGCCTGTACAGATCTCTCTCGATGTTGACGGTCATTTTGAAGGCATCGACAGCTATGTTTCGATCTATCATTCCTACTGGACAGATTCGCTCTATCTCGGTAAGAACGTAACAGGCACATGGACTCCGAATGAAGCAGATGAATACACAATCACAGCAAGCATTCGTTTCAACGGCAGAACAGTTGCTTCCGTAACAAAGGAGTACACTGTTGAAGAAGCTCCCGTTCCCGAGAATACGGTCACGATCTACTACAACGGCTACGCTAACCCGAACATCCACTATCAGGTTGGCAGCGGTGCATGGACTAATGTTCCCGGCGTTGCTATGGAGGCTGCAAACGATGTTCCCGGCTATACTCACAAGTACACGATCGACCTTGGCGATGCAGACTATGCAAACGTTTGCTTCAACGACGGCAACGGTCATTGGGACAGCAGAAACGGCGCAAATTATCGTTTTACAAAGGGTACATACAAGTTCTCTAACGGCACGATAACTGCAATGTAAATTTCACTTAGAATAACCCTCACTGTAAGGAATCTCCTTCGGTGAGGGCTTTCTTTTTGCTCTGTTCTGGCAGATACGATGCCATATCTTAAACAGTTTCATTATTCCAAACAAATAAATAAAATCGCTTGCAAATTATGAAAGTTTATGTTAATATAGTAAATAAGAAGAACAAACAGCACTGCTATCCGGGATTAAGGAAGCACTGATTAAGCAGAATTCTATAAAGTGTCAACAGATTATATTCTGGGACTTACCAAGGCAACAGCACCGACCGAGGCGGCAGCCGAGACTATACTGACGTATTTCAAGATTTTTGAGTTCAATTTGACCAAGCGACCTTTGACAACCCTGAATTTGAAACTCAGACAAAGGAAGGGACGATTCCTAAGCTCGGACATCGTTTCATAAACTTCCTCAAGTGGGTATGGCAGAGCTTTGAGCATGCAGTTGCATATCTCTTCTGTGACAATGATCCCGACCATATTGAGACAATAGACGTTCCCTCGTTCGTAGAACAAACAATTGAACCTACATGCGAAGAGGAAGGCTACATTTACCATGCCGCAACCATCGACGTTGCAGGCGAGGTTTATACAGGCTACAAATTTGAGTACATCGAGCCGCTCGGTCATGACTGGAGCGAACCGGAGTACACATGGGCGGAAGATCCCGCAAACGGCTGCAAGGCTGAAAGAGTCTGAAAAAGGAAAGACTGCGGTCACTTTGAAAGAGAATATGCGGAAGGGGATATGCTTTCTTTTGAAATCATCAAGTAAGCAACATGTGAAGAAGGCGGTACAGGCAGATACACAGCTGCATTTGATACTGCCGGGTTTGAAACACAGACTATCGATGTACCTATCCCGGCACTTGGCCATAAATGGCTTTTCGGCGGCTGGAAATGGATCCTGAAAGATGCTAACGGCAATCTTCTGGAAACACCGAAAGCAAGTGTTATGTTCTACTGTGATCATAACGATACTCACGGTTATCTTGCAAATGCAAAGATAACGGTTGAAGAAACAGATTCAAAGTATATCTACAACGCAGTTGTTGAGTTTGAAGGCAAAACATACAATGCAGCGAAAGAAGTCAAGAAAGAAAAAACCACAAAGAATCAATATGTTATCGTTGACAAAAATAATATCACTTTCAGACCCTCAGACAATTCTGTGTCGATCTTCGTTAAGCGTACAGACGGTCAGAGCGCAGTTGATAAACTGACAGACATTACATTAAACGGAGTGTCTTTATCTTCACACGATTACCATCTGACTGCAACAGCTGACGGAGTCGGCGTCACGATTTCTTCCAATGCTCTTATAAAGTTTTCAAGCGGCAGTTATATGTGCGTGATCCGCTTTACCGACTTTACCGACGGTACTGTTGAACAGATGATCACGATAATCAACGACATAACGCCGCCTGACGAAACAGGTATTCTCGGCAATGTTAACGGAGATGATGTTGCTGATTCGGCAGACGCAGTTCTTATTCTCAGAGCAAGCGTTAATCTTGAGGAGTTCACACCGAAGCAGAATTTCCTCGGCGATGTCAACGGCGACGGCGAACCTGATTCTTCCGATGCACTGGAGGTGCTTCGCTACAGCGTAGATCTCCCGGTCACTGACAATATCGGCGAATCTGTTGAATTGACAGCGGCATAAAAATCGCTTTCACTCCTTTTTTATAAATAAAGAGAACGCCGTTCCTATTGTGCGCAGGGGACGGCGTTCTCGCTTGTATTTGTATAAAGAAAAGCATTTCATCGTTTGCATGTCAGAAAGGTTCCGGCGCTGAAAAAGCGTTTGAAAAGCTGCGTAAATGTTTAGGGAACCACTGAATAAATCACGCCCTACGGGCTGAGCACCCATCTTGCTTGCAATTGAACTCAAAAACCGTGAAATACATCTGACTGTTAAGCCTAACAAACTTGATACAATAGAAACATCTCTGCATCTTTGCACACTCTGCGTAAAGTGTTGTGCAAATAAGTGCAGCATTATTCAGGTGGATAATAATGCTGCACTTTATCATTTTATAGCTTTGATTCTTTCAATATGTTCTTGTTTAACTTTTTCCGTTACTTCCGTGAGAGGTTTCAAACTGTCGTAAATATCTTTAATATCTTCATATGTAAAAACAGATTCTCTTTTGTTTAACTCTTTTCGCAATTCTCTTAGTAAGTGGTGTCTTCTTAGAATTTTATACTGTTCCGTATCTTCGGGAACATTCTTTAATTCGCATCTTTCTGAAAAAACAATAAAAGAGATCATTTGTTTTCTGTCTGTATCAATATACTGAGATAAAGCTTTTATGTGTGTCTCATTTTGTTTAATTGGATTGTAAAACTTATTCTTGTTTTGTTTGTTTAAAACCTGAGTCCATTTATATTGATCTTCAGAGCCAAAAATCCAACCTGAATAGTTTTTGCTTTCGATTACAAACAAGCCTTTTTCGTGAATAAGAAGAACATCAATTTCTGATGTTTTCCCTTTGTATGGTATGTAGATATTATGTAATGACTTGAAATAGCCTTCTATATTTTCGTTATTGAACATGTATTCGGTTAGGTATTCTCCATAAGCTCCGCTATCAAAATCATGTGTAAACATAAATATGATTTTTTCAATTATGTTCGGTTCTTCTCCTTTTATCCATTTTAGAATTGACATTATTTACCTCACTTTATGGTTATATTTCCAGAGTTGTTATTAAAACTGTTCTTAATAGTTTTGTTTGTCCAATTAATAGTTGGATCTATGGTAAGTCCCAGAATATAATCTGTTGACACTTTATAGAATTCTGCTAATTTAATTAAATCATCAATTTGAAGTCGTCTACTGCCGTTTTCATATCTTCCGTAAGTTTGCTTAGTAGTTCCTAATATCTTTGCAATATCTTCCTGTGTTAGATCATGATCAGTTCTTAAATCGTATAATCTTTTTAGATATTTCATACAAAATCACCTGATGATATTGTACACCAAAATGGTTACGCTTGTATTGGCGGTAACCAAAACGGGTACTATAATAGAGTAGGGATGTGTTAATAGTGACAAATAAAGTCTTGGCACTTATACAAAATCAATGTTTTGTATAAGTCAGGGGACAGGGAATTCGTTTGATGTTTCTTATAAACACATAAACAACTCCGCATAACAGCCCTCCGACAATACATCAGTCGGAGGGCTTATTTCCGGGAACAGAGTTCGGTTTATAAAAACAGTATATCCTGCTTCATTTGTTCTATGGTTACAGTCTTTCTGATAACTCGTTTTCCGAACGGTTCAATTGCCGATACATCAAATGTACCGTTTACAATGTGCTTTTTTATCACGATATCTCTGTAATGAAGCTTCTTTAGTTTTGATTTGAGCTTTTTTGCGATTTTCGTTTCCTTTTTTGTAAGTTCTCCAAAAACCATGTTTAATCTCACTTTATAATTATTATAGTTTTGTCAATCCGCTTTTTCAAAAACGAACTTGTCCTTATTATCAAAAACGCCGTCAAAGTCGATGTTGACTGTGGCGTACAGATCGAGTACGTTGTCGTTGATGGGCAGATCGAGCGTTTGATTCTGCACGCAGAGCATGTCCTGTGCGTAGTCGCTGAGCATGAATTCCAGCAGCTTCAGGGACGCCATATCCTGCTTGCTGTCTAAGCTCGACGCTGCAAAAACACGCTCATAATCACAGTATATCTTATCAGATCCGATCGGATAAAGCTTGTATAAGCCCGGCATTTTTTCTCTGATATCGAGATAGCTCGTTGACATTGTGCCGACCGCATTCGTCTCTTCATTGTAGAAATCCAAAAGCGAATCTTTCACAAAAAGATTCCCGGGTGCATTGAGCGACTTCTTTACACATTCACAGTCGAATGAAAAAGTATCATCTGAAATGCCGCTGAGCATATCGGGAGTAACCGAAACCGCTTCGTTTTTCTTGAGCCATTCTCCGCTTGCGCTGTTTTCAAAAACAACGGGCACGCTGAATCCGAGCGGCAGATAATCTGAGCTTCCGTAGTAGTCTTTAGCATCTTTGAGCAAAGAACAGCTGCCTGCTTCTTTGCCATGATAAAGCTCTTCAAGCGAAAGAGCCTTTTCAGGTGAATCACAGCCGACATACTCATAAATATTCGGCTGATCTTCTCTTGTGGTTATCGCATCGATGTATTGAGCTTCTTCAAAGCCAATAAGATCGATCTCTATGTTCGGATATGTAGTAGTAAACTCTTTTATTATAGTGTTGTAAGCACTGCGCTCCGCTTCATCAAGCTTTGCGTCACCGCTTTGGCAGTACCATACAGTCAGCGAGCAGTCTTCAAGCATTTCACGGCGCTTCTGATGTTCATACTGTCCGAAAGATATTCCTGCAACTGCCGCTACAGCTGTCACCGAAGCGATAACGGTAACGGCTCTTTTGACCTTTCGGCTTTTTCGTTCCTGCTCGACCGAAAGCACCTTTTTTTCTTTATGGATAGCACTCAGGAAATCCGAGACCTTTCTGTAGCGCAGATTCGGGTCAACAGCCATTGCTCTCATGACTGCATTGCTCAGGTATTCCGGTATCTCCGGGTTGATCTCATGAGGATATTGCAGAGTGTCGTTTATTTTTCTATTTGTTGATTCATCGGGCTTTTTCGCTGTCAGAATATAGTAAAGCGTAGCTCCGAGAGCATAAATATCGGTCCACGGGCCTTGCTTGTTGACCTTTTCATACTGTTCGGCAGGTGCAAAACCCGGCTTTAGTATGATGGTCATAAGCTTGCTTTCGTCCTGTGAAAAGCGAGCCGCACCGAAGTCTATAAGCTTTATTGCACCGTTTTTGCAAAGGAATATGTTATCAGGGCTTATGTCTCGGTGAATTATGCCCTTGCTGTGGATAACAGAAAGAGCATTGCATATCGCTTCCGTTATTTTAAGCGCAGTATCGATATCAAGAACGGCTTTTTTCTCATGCAGATGTTCTTTCAGCGAGATGCCGTCAAGATACTCCATTACGATATATGCTGTGTTGTTCTCCTCAAAATACTCGAACACATTTACAATATTCGGCTCCGAGTTGAACTTTGCCATATTCCTGGCTTCTTCAAGAAATCTTTCCTTGCCGAAATGAAACTCTTTTTCTCGTTTTGCAGCGTAGATGATAACATCCTTCTGCCCCGGTATCCTGTTTACTATGCCGCTCGGATAATACTCCTTTACTGCAACTATAGTGTCAAGCTTTTTGTCCCACGCTTTGTATGTGATGCCGAAGCCGCCGAAACCAAGCACCGAGCCTATTATGTACCGCTCACTCAGTTCAACGCCCGGATAAAGATGAAACAGCTCTTTCGGCGGTGCGCCCTTAACGTGACCGCATTTCGGGCACGCTTGTTCCCCATCGTTATAAAGCTCAAAGCAACTGTCGCAACGAATCATACTGTTATCTCTCCTCAAATAGTCTCGTTATCGATAAACGAACAAACGGCTCCTCCGATCGTCAGCTTATCACCCGATGTGAGTCTGCACGAAGTCATAAGATAATACCCGTTCAGATATACACGTCCTGCACCGAGCGGAGTTATCTCCGAGTGATCGCCGCTGCACACGATATCAGCATGAACACCGGCAAGTGTACCCTCGCAAGCAGCTATATTAACATCACAGCCGTCAATGCCTACGCCGATACTGTTATGACCTGATTTAAGGGCGTTTTTTTCGCCGTTTGCAAAGACCAGTTCACAGTGTCCGCAATCTGTATCCACGCTGTTTTCATCAGCTATCTCTTCGGTGGTGTAGCCGGAAAGAGCTGCGGTCACATCGTTGTCGGGCAGCATAGCTTCATCGAGCATAACTGTCTCGTCGAGCAGTACAGTTTCTTCCGAAAGAGCCGATGTTTCTGCGGCGTACTTCTGTTTGAGTTCTTCCTTAGTCATAACAGGAACGCTCATCACGGGCTTTTTTTCTTTACCGCCGCAGTGTGGGCAGCTTTCGTATTTTTCGGAGTCATAAAAATGACCCTTGATCTTTTCGCATCTAACTAATTTCATTATGAAAACACTCCAAATATATCAATGGACAATTGACAATGGATAATTGACAATTGCCAAACTCGGCGGTGAGTTTACTTATATTCTGACTGTGACCGCACTGAAATTATCCATATCCGCAAGGTCGGCATTCTTTCTTATAAGCTCTGTCATTTTTGCAGTCCACTCCTCGGCTGACTTGCTTGACTTGAGCGCTTTGCTCATTTCCTTTTCAGTGATAGGTTCCCAGAAGCCGTCTGTGCAAAGCAGAAATGCGTCGCCTTTTTTAAGGGTGCCCGATTCGGATATTTCGTATCGGGGTGAATCCCACTCTACGCCCATGACCCTGAGCAGACGGTTTCTGTCGGGGTGACGGCGAATATGTTTTTCTTTTATGTCTCCTGCAAGCACAAGCATCTGCGGAACGCTGTGATCGAGCGTTCGTGAAAGCACCTTGTTTTTTCTGAAAACGTACACACGGGAATCTCCTATATGTCCGATCTTGTATTCGCCGCCGTTTATAGTAAGCACGGTGGCGGTCGTTTTCATCTCCATAGGTGCATGAAGTCTTTTCTGTTCGCTCAGCAGCTTTTCCTGAGCTTCGTCAAGCGCTGTTTCGATAAATGTATCGGAGTCACCGTTTGCTGCAAAACGCTGTGCAATGCTCTCTGCAACCAAAGCCGATGCAACTTCTCCCCTGCCGTGTCCGCCGAGTCCGTCACACAATACGAAGCAGTATGAATCACCGTAGCTTGCTGTTTTTACACAGTCCTCGTTGATCTCTCTGCCGCCTTTGTCGGTGAACATAAAGTATTCGATATCCAACCGAAAGCCTCCTCTTTTGGATAATTATTCCCTTGTCAGAATCGTTATAACGGAGATATTGTCCTTTTCCCCACGCTGCATGTTAAGCTCTATCAGGCGCCTTTCCTCAGATGCAAGGCAGGATATGTCCGACAAAGTGTTTGTGTAAAGCGCCTCTTTTATCTCTTCCGGGCTTAGCACATGGCGGAAGCCGTCTGTGCAGAGAACATATGCCTCACCGCATGCCGTTTCCCCGAAAAAGAAATCGGGCACGGCATTTTCCACAGCGCCTACGCATTTTGTAAGCACGTTTCTCACGGGAGACACCTCAGCCTGCTGACGTGTCAGTTTGCCGAGCCTTATCTGCTCTTCAACGAGAGTATGGTCGGTAGTGAGCTGCGTCATATTGCTTTCGCCAATCCTGTAAGCTCTTGTGTCGCCTATATTGAGCAAAAAGTAGCGGTCGTGGAGCAGCAGCAAAGCGGTAACGGTGGAGCCCATTTTCTCGCCGCTCTTCGTTGCTTCCGAAAGGATACTGCTGTTTACCGATCTTATAACGGATGTCCACTGCTCGGTTATAAGCTGACGTGTGATCTCTTCATCGGTATATTTCGGCATGTTTTCATAAAACCATCGTGAGAACGCATCTACAATGGTTCTGCTTGCCTCTTCTCCACGAGAGAAACCTCCCATTCCGTCGCATAAAACGGCGAAAACAAGCTTGCCCGCCTTTGAAATGGCTTTTTCGACAAAGCCGCAGTCCTGATTGATTTTTTTTCTGATGCCTGCATCGGCAGAGTGAGAAATATAATAATTCATAGTGATCCCTTAATCTGACATATTTATAACAATTATTCTATCATATTACGATATCATTTACAATGCTTTTTTAACCGCACAAATGACCGCCTGACGGCTCAGCACCAAATCGGTATTGCCTTAAACATATTTCCGTCAGGCAGGCTCTTTGTCGTAAACATCGAACCTCTGCAGCGGCTTGAGCACTATCCAGATATCTCCCTTTGTTGTGTTTTCGGTGGTTTTTGTGCCGTTGTCATCAAAAACGAGCCAGTTGAATTCCTCTAATGTGTAGACCTTAGTCTCATACCAGCCGTCATTGTTGGAATCTGTTGTCGTATAGCCGGGCCATTCACAGGTGATACCGATGCCCCAGCAGTAAAAACCGGGTGCAAAGTCTCTGCCGGTCTGATTCTTGATGTACACCCTCGTCACATTAGGCACTTCTTTGTGAAGCTCCTTGCCGATCTGATTATCGTCAAACAGACCGACGCTGTAGCGCAGCAATGCAAGCGCATCGGAAGCCATAACGATACCGTCCTCGTCAACATCGGAAAGCGTGTACGTTTTTTCGTCGGCTGTTTCTATTCCGACGCTGATGCGAAGCACCGTTATTGCGTCACTTGCGGTTATATTTTTATCGCCGTCGATATCACCGAGCAGACCATATAAAATATCGATCACGGGATCTTCGTCCGTATCCGTTGAAGTATCGGTGTCGCTTGTTATATCCGAATCTGTGGAAGTGTCGGTGTCGCTTGTTATATCCGTATCTGTCACAGGGTCGCTGTCCGTATCGGGCGGAACAAGTTTTTTCAGCCACATAGCATAAACCGTATGATCTTTATACTCTGTAACAGGTGAATCCGATGTAATTATTTTGCCTTTAAGATCAACTTTTGAAGTGTACCAGCCTGCAAATGTATATCCTTCATAAACAGGCGTGGGCAGGTTTCCGTATGTGTTGTCATACATTACTATCTTCGATTCTGTGTCTACAGTGCCTCCGTTGGCGTCAAATGTAACTTTGCAGGTCTTGGCGCTGTAAAGTGCGTAAAGCGTCTGATCCTCGTTCAGCGTATAGATCATGTCGGGGGTTATAATATGCGCTGTATCGGGATCGCTCGAAGACTTTTCGTACCAGCCGATGAAGTCGTAGCCTGTTTTTTCGGCTGAAGGAAGCTCTCCGTATGGTTCATTGGCGCTTATCTTTTTACCTGTAAAGCTTACAGTTCCCCCGTTCGGTTCAAACGTCAGGTTGTACTGCTTTGGGACCCATTGAGCGTGAAGCGTCTGATCCGCTCCGGCGGTGAAGATCGATTCTTCCGTGATCTTTGTGCCGTTTGAATACCAGCCGGCAAAATCAAAGCCCTGCATCGACGGTGTGGGAAGCGTGCCGTAAGCTGCATCTGTCATGGCATATTTTGAACCAATGTCAACGCTGCCGCCGTTTGCGTCAAATGTAACAACATACGGAACACGGACTATGAGTCGTAATGCATCCCAGTTGTCGTACACATCGTACAGGTAAACATCGCAGTAGTAATCATCGTGATCACCGTTGTGATCCGCAGTATATATCTTGACAGAGCCTTTATTCTCTTCCGGAACAGCTTCGTACCACTTAACGTCGTCCTGTCCGTTTACCGAAGACCAAACAGCAAAGCTGAGCTGCTTTATCCGGACATTCTGAATGAATGAAACTTCCAGGATGAAGTCCTTGTCTGTAATACTGTTAGCACTGAGCGACAGCACATCGGGCGGTGTAGTGCCTTCATAGTTTGAGGCATATCCCCACGCCATATAATGATAATACGAATAGCTGTAATTGCCGGGCGCTATGTAAGGTGAAAGATCGTATTTAGAGCAGTAATAGGAAGGATCAAACTCTTCACTTGCCCTGCGGCCTTCCATGCGGCCGTTTTTAAAAAAATGGATCAGCAGATCGATACCGCTGAGATCGGAAAGATCGGGATTATAGCTTTTGTAAAAGGACATGTCAAGCACAGGTGAAAGCACACGGTTTTCACGGTTTTGCACGAGCGCCGACAGAAGCCATGAGTAAACAGCTTCGTAATCACTGCCAAAAGCGGCAGCCACGTCGGGATTTACGCTCAGAAGGTAGTCCGCATCGTACCAGGGGCAGAACTTTCGTCCTTCTTTAAGGCCATGCTTTGCCCAATGATCGTAAAGCGTCTGCGCATTCTGACAATACTCTGTAGAAAGCAGATCCTGATTGCGTTCGAGATAATAATTCGGGTCAAAGAAGTATTGGTCAAATTCATTGTTATACTGCGATACCGAACCAAGAGCAGCGTTCCAGTAACCGCAGTCGTCGCCGGACACAGGCATATCGGTTGCTTCATATCCGCTTACCGTCGTCACGGCAGACAACATAAGTACAACGCAGATTATAACAGACAATGATATTCTGAAAAGCTTTTTCAAAACGATCCCCTCCGTAAAAGCATGATCCAAAAGAATTATACCATATTTGCAGGGGAAAAACAATGCTGAAAAAGAGCGTATTTTTTTGTGCAATGTTCCCGAGCTTCTTTTAAACAGAAAGAGCAAGAACAGCAAAAGCTGCCCTTGCTCTTTTATCCGTCATATATTCATCAGTATTCTTCTTCCAGGAAATAAGTACCGTTTTCGTTTACTATCGAGAATACCGTGCCGAGGTCATCGTAAGTGAGTTCTCTGCTTTGTGTCTCGGCGCCCTTTATGGAATCGTATACGATAAGCTCTAAATCATGGCCTTCGATAAACTCAAACGTAAACGACTCTGCAATATCGCCGTCAGCAACAGCCAGAGTAAGCCCCGGGTGTTTTTTCGGATCGTCTGATATCCAACCCTCGGAAGTCGCATAAAGTCCCGTGGAATTATCCCTTATAATAAAGTGGATAGAATCAAAGGATATGAAATGCTCTCTGTCTGGTATAACTTTGATCGTACCCTCACGTTTTATATCGTCTGACGTCATACCTGTAACTGTAACTTCACACGTTGCCGTAAGACCGTTTGATGTGCGAGCGGTGATGGTAGTCTGTCCGTTTGTAAGCGGTGTAACGAATCCCAAAGGCGATACCACAGCGATACTCTCATTGCTGCTTTCCCATGTTACTGTTTTATCGGCTGTATTGTCGGGTTTTATAGTAGCTGTAAGCGTATCGGGAACGCCGTCGAGCTGGAGCGTTTCCTTTGAAAGTGTGATCGACTCGGCCATTCGTGGTGTTACTTTTACGGTACAGGTATCGGTTTTTCCGTTTACCGTAGTAACCGTAATGGTAGTTTCACCCTCTCCTACTGCCTCAACACGTCCTCCGGAGCTTACTGTTGCCACACTTTCGTCGGCGCTCTTCCAAGTCAGAGACTTATCATAAGCATTACTCGGGCTTACTGTAGGCGACAGACCTCTCCATTCACCTATTACCATCAGGATCGTGCTTACATCGATATCAACTGATGCAGGCTCTATCCTTGAAGGCGTTTTTTCGGACTTCACGGAAGATGTGTTCGTGGAAGCTGTTTTTGATGATGTTGTTTTGCTTGCAGTATTCGATGAAGGCGATTCTTTCTTTTTGCTGGAGGTCACTGCAGGTTTGGAAGCAGCTTCTTTCCTGGAAGATGTGACATTAGACGAAGCTGCGGGCGATTCTGCTTTGCCCGAGCTTACGTTGATAATAACGGTGCTGCCCTTGTTTAGACCGCTTCCCGATTCGGGCGACTGCGAGATAACACGCCCTTTTTCAACGCTGCTGTTTGCATAGTTGACAGTTACCTTAAGCCCTGCCGAGGTAATGGCATTTTCGGCTTCACCCTGTGTTTTGCCAACAACGTTCGGAACATTTACAACATTGCTGTGTGTGCATACCGTGATAGTAACTGCGTCGCCACGCTTGACTTTTGTTCCTGCCGCAATGCTCTGAGCAAGTACGGTGCCCTCATCGGCGGAGTCATTCTGAGCGTAAGTTACCGTTACGGAAAGTCCTTTCGCTGTGAGTGCCTTTGTAGCGGCGTCTTCGTCCTGACCAACTACGGAAGGTATAGCAAACGAAGAAGCACCTTTACTTACAACGATAACGACCTCTGTTTCAACATCAGCCATAGTTTTCTTTTTCGGGTTCTGAGAGATTACAAGACCCGAAGCAACTGTCTCGTCGTTTTTATACTCGACCTTGCATTTAAGGCCACGTCCCGAAAGCTGCGCTTTTGCCTTTTCTTCTGTCATAAGAACGACGTCGGGAACTTCTACCTTTTCAAAACCGAGCGAAACAACGAGCGATATCGGAGTTGTGTTTTTGATCGTCTTTCCCGATGCGGGATCCTGCTCCATTATCTTATTTTTTGCATATGATCTACTGTATTTTCTTTCTTTGATATTAAGTGTGATGCCGTATTCCTTTGCTTTTTTTATAGCGTCGTTGTAATCAAGGCCTATAAGCTTCGGAACCGTTACATCCTTGACCTCGGCAGCAGCGGACGGGTCACGGCCTTTCGACACTTTAAGCTCTATCGTGCTGTTCTCGGCGATCTCGCTGTACGCCTCGGCGCTCTGGCTGACTACGCTGCCCTTCGAGATAGTGTTGTCGTAAACCTCTGTGGTCGTTACCTGAAAGCCAAGTTCCTGAAGCTTCTTTTTTGCTTCTTCGGCATTAAGACCGACAACATCGGGTACTACCTGCTTTATAACGCTTGCGCTGACCTTAACGCCGACAACAGTATTGTCGGCAACGATAAGACCGCCGTCGATCTCTTGCGTAAGGATAAGGTTTTCCGGGATCTTTTCGGAAGGCTCCTTGCCCTCTATCTCCATGATAAGATTTGCCGAGCGAAGTCTGTCCTCGCCCGATTCGTATTCGCTGTTTATTACCGTAGGCACACGGGTATGTCCTTCGGGGATAGTTATATTATCGTTAAGCCCCGACTCGATGTGAATAACGCCCGTTGCCACAAGCACGCCGAAAATAACTGCTATAACGGCGGCTGTAGCTATCGATGCTTTCGCCCAGAGCGGTATTTTCATGATATCGAGCTTTTTTATCTTGCCGTAACGTCTTTTTACGGGAGTTTCACTTTGAAGTTCCGCCAGAAAAGAAGCCATATCGGGAGTTCTGTCTTCGATCCTGACATTAAGAGCGTTGAGGATAGCCGTTTCATGGTTTTCGGAAACATCTTTCCTGTACTTTTTAAGAGGCGGCAGGATATCTTTCTTTTTATTCTCGAAGAAAGCTCTTCTTTCAAGCGCATCGGGCGGCGTCTGACCTGTTATCATCTTGTACATAGTTGCCGCCAATGCGTAAACATCGGTGTATGCACCCTGGTCGCCACGGCTGCGGTACTGTTCCTCGGGAGAGTAACCCGGCTTGATGATAACGGTAAGCGAACGGCTGTGCGTAGTGGTAGCATACCGTGCTGCGCCGAAATCGATAAGCTTAACATCACCCGACTTCGTTACAAAAAGATTATCGGGAGCAATATCACGGTGGATTATTCCCTCTTTATGCACCTCTTCAAGCGACCTGATGACGGGTACCATCATTTTTACAGCTTCATCCTCGGGGATAGTTTTTTCACGCTTGAGCCTTTGTGCAAGCGTTTCCCCCTCAAGCAATTCCATAACGATGTATGCTGTATTGTTGTACTCAAAGCTGTCGTAGACCTTAACGATACCCGGCATTGAATGAAAACGTGCAAGCTTTTTAGCTTCGTCTATGAATTTATGCCTTCCGTCTTCAAACTGCTCGCCCTTATCGCCGCCGAAAACCGTAACAACGGTCTGACCGAGCGCTCTTGTCGAAAACTCGCTCGGAAGATATTCCTTTATCGCTATTTTAGTTTCAAGCAGTGCATCACGGCCGATATAAGTTACACCGAATCCGCCGAAACCGATAACCTTGCCGACTACATACCTGTCCGCAAGAATAGTGCCCGGCTCAAGGTGGAGAGAATTATCGGGTTCAAAGTCCTCACCGAATCCGCAGTGAGGACAGACGGTAAGCTCGTCGTCGTAATACTCCATGCAGCCCATACATAGTTTCATTTGCTTCAACCCACTTTTCCGATATTGTCAGGCATATAATGCGCAAGGCGAATTATATGCAGTATTATTCACTATTTCATTTTATTGTACCATATTTCAGCATTGAAATCAATCATGAAATGCAATAGCCCAGCTTTCGCAGGGGTTACTTCCATTGTTTTTCCCCACTCTGTTTTTCGGGTTTATCTGAGTGTCTTTAAATACTGCTTATGCTCTTCGGTAACACGGAAGCTTTCAACAGCTTTCTGTATCGCCTTTTTATGCGTCCGGGGATCAAGCCTGCGCTCCTCGATGAAAACAACGCTTTCGTCATATCTCTTTGCAAGCGCAGTTGCAAAGTACCATGCGACCATCATTTTGATGTAATAATCCTCGCCTTTTACCGCAGCGACCCATTCGGGATACTCCGGCTTGAAATCCTCCCCGAGGAATTCATTCATCAGCATTCTGATACCGAATCTGACTGTGTACACATGTTCCGAACCGATCCACTTTTTTATGAACGGCAGCAGCTTGTCATGATGCTTTGAAAAGACTTTAGGGCTTGACTGATCGCATACAGGCCAGCAGTCTACGTAAGGCAGAAATGTTTCTACAGCCGATACGCATTCATCAAAATCCTTTATCATAGCTATCAGAAAGAAATGAACAAGATTTTCTTCGTAGTATCTGTGCGGCAGCTCTGCAATGAAGTTTTCAGCCTCTTCCGTTCCGTTTATCTCTTTTGCGATCTTTCGCATATCGGGCGTTCTTACGCCCAATATGTTTTCTTTAGGGATATTTGGAACGAGCTTGCTTTGAAAATCTCTGTATTTTTCATCATTGCAGGAGATAAGTCTGTCATAAACTGTCATTTTATAGTTCCTCCTTTATATGATCTTTGATAATGATTATATCACATCATACAGCAATGTTCAAGGAATCGTTTGGCCGGGCAGGCACCCGACGGCAAACTCCGGTGTTACTTTTTGCGAATCGTAAGGTTATTGCCGCAATTGCAGCTGCCTACTAAAGCAGTACCGCTGAATCAGGGTATTGAGCGAAAAATGCAAAAAAGCCCCTCACCGCAGGAATTGACCTTGCAGTGAGGGGGGATCAAACTATTTTACATTGCTGTGATAGTGCCGTTGGAGAACTTGTATGTACCCTGTGTGAATCTGTAGTTTGAGCCGTTGTTGCTGTCCCAGTGACCGTTGCCGTCATTGAAGCAAACGTTTGCATACGAAGCGCTGCCGAGGTCGATAGTATACTTGTGAGTATAACCGGAAACCTCGCTTGTCTTTGTCATAGCAACGCCGGGAACTGATGTCCAAGCGCCGCTGCCTACCTGATAGTGGATATTGGGGTTAGCGTAGCCCTTGTAGTAGATAGTAACAGTGTTTGTCGGAGCAGGTTCTACTGTGAACCAGAAGGAAGAACAAGCAACCTCTGTGCCGTTATCCATCAGCGATACGTATACTAAATAATCAGTAGTTGCCTCCGGTGTCCATGTAAGTGTTTCGCCGAGCGCTGTATCAAACTGCTCTGAACCATGCTCACTCTGCATACGATAGTGAACTGTAAGTCCGTTGTATGTATTTGCAGTATCAACCGAGAAGGTGACGCTCTGACCATAACTGATCTTGTCTGCGCTCATGTTGACATTTGTGATCTCGGGTGCTTTTACAGTTACTTTCTTTGTAGCAGAAGCAGTCTTGCCCGATGCGTCCTTAACTGTTGTTTTGAATGTGTAAGTGCCTGCTTCTGTAGGAGTAAAGTTGCAGCTCTTGCCTGTTGCGTAGTCTCTGATCTTTGTTGTCTTACCGTTGAGTGTGTAAGAGAAATAGTAAGTATAAGGTGTTGTTCCGTTCTCGCCTGCTGCTGTGAGCTTGATAGCTGTTTTCAAAGGAGCAGTTGTCTTGGAAACGGAAAGCTTTGCCTTGAGTCCGGGCTTTGCGATAGCTGTGATAACGCCGCCGTTGAATGTGTATGTGCCCTTTGTGAAAATGTAGTTGGAGCCGTTGTTGCTGTCCCAGTTGCCGTTGCCGTCGTTGAAGCAAACCTCAGCGTTTGCAGCGCCGTTGAGCTTGATCGTGTACTTATAGGGGTAGCCGCTTACAGCGAAAGAAGAGCTCATTGCTGCACCGGGAGCCGTTGTCCATGTGCCGCCTGCTGTTCTGTAGTGGATATAAGGCTTTGTGTAGCCCTTGTAGTAGATAGTAACTTCATCGTCAACTGCGTCAAGAACGTTGTATGTCTTGGAGAACGAATCGTAAGTCTTGTTGTTGTAAACAACGTCACACTTAACAGTGTATGTGCCTGCTGCTGCAGGTGTCCACTCAAGAGAATCGCCGGAAGTAATGCTGTACTGTGCGGAATCGCTGCCCTTAGTGATAGTGAACTGATAGTTTGCGGAAGTGATGAGCGAAGAAGCTGTGCCGAGAGACGGAGTGATGTTTACCTTCTCGCCTGCGTGAGCCTCGGTCTTGTCGAAATCAAAGCTAACGAGGCAGCGGTTAACAGTCTTTGAAGCCTGAGCAGAAACCTCTGTGCCTGCTGCGTCCTTAACGTATACAGTGAATGTGTAGTAGCCGTCCTGCTCGATGAGCTTCTTAACGGAAGCCGAAGTTGACCAGTTCTTGATAACTGTTGTTGTGCCGAAACGGTTCATCTCGTAGCGGTACTTGTAGGGGCCTGTGCCGCCTGTTGCTGTAGCCTTGATAGTTGCGTTATCGGGAACGCCGATAGTGCCGTCGGGAGTGACCTTTACGGAAACGGAAAGAGCCTTTGCCTTTACTGTGTAGTCGATAGTCTTTTCGGCAACTGTTCTGTTGTTGTAAACGATCTCGCACTTAACGGAATACTTGCCGGACTCGTTGGGCTTCCAGCTGAGCTTGCCGGCGGAAGTGCCGTTGTAAGTTGTTGCAGTGCCGTTCTTTGTAACTGTGTACTTGTATGTGCAGTCAGCGAGATCGATGCTTGAATTGTTCTCAATTGTAGGAGTGAAAACAACTGTGTTGCCAACGTAAGCTGTTGACTTGTTAGCAGCGAGCTTTGTGATCTCGATATTCTCCTGAGCGCCGATGATTACGTAAGGATTGTAGTGTGCAATTGCATATGCCTGAGCAGTGCTGTTTGCATAACAGTAGATCGTTGGACAAGGTCTGTCCAAAGTTCCCCAATCTATAGCAAGACCGCCGATCTCTACATTGGGGTTGAGGATAGTGATTTTTCTAAGTGCATAACAGTCCATAAATGCGATGCCTTTGATAGAAGTTACCGAAGCAGGTATGGTAACTTCTTCAAGCGATGTGCAAGTTTCAAATGCACACTGACCGATAGTTGTTAAGGAATTTGAAAGAGTAAGAGTTTTCATCTGCCAGCAATTATAAAAAGCGTAACTATCAATCGTTGTTACCGAATCGGGGATCGTAACATTTTCCATATAATTGAGGGCAAATGCGTTTTCACCGATTGTTTTCAGTGTGCTCGGCAGGGAAAAGCTCGTTATGCCCATATTGTAAAATGCATTATGAGGAACTGAGGTTACACCTTCTCCGATAATAACAGTATTAAACATATGGTATTCCCACGGATAAAACTCTGTGGTTCCAACATAAACCTCTGCAGCGTCTATAATAGGACCGTTGCCTGTGATAGTGAGAACACCTGTATTTTCATTGCAAACCCAATTAAGATTGCCCCATGTACCCGAGTCGATGCCCTCTCCGTTCTTTGTACTCTGTCCTGCATACTCAACAACGGCAGTGTCATCGTTAGCGCCTGCGGAAGCTGTTGCAGCGGAAGCAGTAAGCGCAAGGCTCGACGTCATTACCAGTGCAAGCACAGCGGACAGAAATCTGTTTGTTTTCTTAGCCCATTTCTATTTCTCCTTTTCGAGTTTAATTTTATAAATAACCGACCGGAACACACGATCGGATATTCACCTTTCATTTTTTGATCGCTCAAAATACGGACTTTGAATATTGTAGTATATTTTTTATTTTTTGTAAATGGCCCAAACAGAACCGATGCCCCTTTTAGAACCAAACTTCCCTATTATTACATATTTATAACTCTTTATCATATTTTTTGCGAATGCACAATAAAAACAGGACAATAGTGTAAAATTATTTTTCCGAGAAACAATAATAACGCCTTTTCCACTCTCCAAAAGCGGAAAAAAACGGTCATGAACTGCGCCAAAAAGTGTTCTTTTTTGGGCATTTTTGAACAGAAAAAAATTTTTTCGGGAGATAAAAACAGCCCCGAAACAGTCGGAGATGCATTATTATTTGCGGCTTGCGGTAAAAATATCGATATATTTATCTGTAAATTTACCGATAATAATAAACTGTTTTGTTTATTTATCTGCTCATATAATCGATAAAAACGCCGTTCCCACTCATTGCAAGTGAGAACGGCGTTTTTCATTGCCCGAATGTTTTATTTAAGGAAGCACTGATTAAATCGAGTGCCCATATTGCTCAGCCCGTAGGGCGTGATTTATTCAGTGATTCCCTAAGGCTGAACCGTGCTGTACGGGTCTGTGCCGCCGGAGTTCCAGGGCATACTTTATAGCCGTGTTCCTGCGCTCCGACTACTATCGGCTTGAATACGAACGGGTCATCCTCTGTGCCGCTGCCTGCGACTACCTTGATCGAAACATCTCCGTTGAGAGCTTCGCTGCAGGAAACCAAAAAAATATCTCCATTTTCGTCATAGAACACATATTGTCCACAGTTGCTGTTCCAGTCGTCAATTATTGTGATGATCTTAACGCCATAGTCGTTGTCTATCGTCGGATTGCCTTTGTAATCATCACGTTCAAAATAATATTCGCCGAAATCGACCGTATCGCCCGCCGTGAATACCGTACCGACCGCAAGAGTTTTAATAGTCTTTATAACAGCCGTGTAGGTCACGTTACGGGTAACAAGGGGCAGCTCATCGGCTTTATACATATTTGTGCCGTCAGACCAGTAAAGTGTGTCGCCCTCGGGTACGGTGATATTGCCGTTAAATTCGGGCGCTGTTCCGGGAAGTACATTTGTGTCCGTTTCGAGAACGCTGCCGTCTGTATCTTTCCATATAATTGTATATTTGTTCTTGTCAACGTAGCCGAAGGTACATTTTGCGAGGAAAGTCCGGGCATAAGTAACACTGGGCTCACTGTATTTTTCACGTGACGTGCCTTTTGCATAACTGGAATCACCGTAAAATAACTTCTCGGCACCTTTTGTACCTGCCGATGTGCTTTGAATGATAACAAGAAGATTGCCGCCGCTGTAGGTGTAAGATGTATCAAAGTTGATAACATTTGCACCGCTTCCGAAATCGTAATCACCATCATAGACTTTTACTGCCGTAAAGTCTGTTGCTGTGGAGGTATTGGTTACTATTTTATCAGCTACATCATACAGAACAACAACGCCGTTTTCAGCCTTGGCGTATTTGTCGGGAAGCGTTGTAAAATCTACCTCTGCAAGGTATACCTGCAAACCCTTTGCATCAATTTCAGCATCATCACTTGAATAGAATGTCATAGAATACAGCGTATTCCCCGTCATATCCGAAAGCATTGATACTTTTCCTGTTTCCACGCTTTCCCTGCTACATAGTCTGTCATTTATCAAACCCCTTTATACTGTTATAAATAAATGAGAGTTAACACTTCAGTTATACACTGTATGCGCTGTAATAGCAAGAGGGAAACGGTTTTTTTCAGCAAAAAATTTGGTTTGGGCAGGAAAAGAAGCGGTACAGATGAGCGGCAAGAGTTTTTAGAGATGCCCTTTAGTATACGTTTATTCTTTTTAGGGAGACACTGATCAAATCGAGTGCTTCCTTAGTTTCCGGTTAATGTCAAACGCCGCCCCCGGCATAATACCGGGAACGGCGTTCGATTATATTGAAGGTTAAGAGAAATGAAAGACTATGTCTGTTTCGCAGCCCCGACCTGATAAAGCCGGAGCTGCAAGGGGTGATAACAGACTGTGCTGATCACAGTTTGTCATGATCTGTTTTACGCTGCCGTCTGACCGTATTGCGCAGTCAGATATCCGTTACACTCTCTGATTTACGATAACTTGCTCCGCTTTGGATCGTCTTTTAAGTTTTTTTACTAAAACTCATCTTGTGCTTCCTGCTGCTCTGCAAAGCCTGAGCAGCGTTTTCCTCACTTCTTCGTCAAAATCGGTATACTTTGCGAGCTTCTCTTCAAGCTGCGGCAAATGGATCTTCCTGATATGTGAAATAACGCTTTTCTCCAGGCAATCGGAGGCTCTTTGAACCTCTTCCTCCGCTTTTCCGAGTATTACATATTCATAAACAAAAGGCTCGCACAGATTCAGAAGCGCTCGTACTTCATCGCCGTTGTGCGCAAGGCGGAAAACACACGACACGTACGCATCTGTAAATCGGCGGCGCAGCAGCTCGTCGTCAAATACAAACAGACATAAAAACAGTATGTTTATCTCGCTTTGACAAATTGCAGCGCAGCTTGACGACAGCTCTTTGAAGCATTCGCTGTCTACAAAATCTGTTTTTAGCGTTTCGTTTAACGCCATGAACCTGCTCAAAGCCTGCGAAGCATTCTGCTTGTTCTGTTCGTTCGACAATTTACGCCTGAGATCGTAATACGCCCTGCTTACGGAAACCGTTCCAAGCTTCTCCGACCATTTTTTCAGCAGATGGAAGCCTGACTTTGTAAAACCGTCGGGCGGGTCAAACGATATTCGTGCGTCAATACATTCAAACACCTTTTTCTGCGCTTTTTCGCTGAGACCTGACGACATGATAAACGTTATCAATCTATCTGCCTGATCCGGAGGACATACCTCTGCGCAGGCGCAAAAGTATTCGCTGCCCGACATTTCATCGTCATCGGTGATAAGCTTCAGCGCAGAGTTCATGCTTTCTTTTGAATAACGTCCTTCGTGCTTCACGGCGCAGGCAAGCATTTTTTCCGAGACAGACCTTTCTGCCGCACCGGAGCCGGCTACATAAATACAAACATCAAGCGCACTCTTTCCGATCGCAGAGCATGCCATTGATATCCACACAGATGTCTTGTCGGGAGCCTTTGTTTCAAGCCGCTGCGCAACTGAAATGAACACAGAGTCAAACAGCCTTACCGAACGCCCGACGATCTTTAGCAGCGGTTTTAAAACAGCAGTCCGACCCAACGCAGCCATAAGCGTATAGCATAAAAAGCTGTACTGCTCTTTGCTTTTGATTATTTCGGATAATGATGAATAACGATTCTCGCACATAGTCAGGAACATTTCACCAACAGTCAGCAGTTCATCTTCTCCGGCGTTCCTTATTTTATGCGAATACGATTTTAATTTATCATCAGGAAACACCTCGTTCAGCAGAAGAAGCCGCACATCGCTGAACTGTTCCGTTTTCAATGCCGTCCATATTCCGGTAAGTTCATTTTGATCCGAATCTATTCTTTCTATCTCTTTTTTGATACTCTGCTCAAAATAGCTTACGATCATGTCACTGCGGTCTGACACTGCTGCGATCTTATTCAGTATATTTAGATATTTGCAGCTATACTGTGAATCGTCTTTCCCAAAGCGGCCGTATGAGTCAAGACCTTCGCTCAACAGATATGTACACACAGCAGTATTTGACGGAACGCCATACTTCGTAAGAAGAAAATACGCTCTGAACGCATGTTTATAGATCCACTTATCGCTGCGGTTATCGGAGGACATCAGATATTTATAGGCGCTGTAAATATCCGAGATCTCAGATGAAAGCTCCCTCGGAACAGCTCCGGGCATAACTGCACCGCAAAACTCGAACAGATCCTTTCCGAACTCTTCCACAGCTTTATAGTACGGCTCGTCAATAGAGTTATCGGCTGAAACAGTGCTTTTCTTCTGTACACCGTCAATTACAGCAAAATTTGAAGAAGGCGTCTGCCTCAGCGATGAACAATAAACGTCCTTCGGGTGATAACCGACGATCATGTTGTATGGGTGTCTCTGCTGGTTCATACTGCGGTTCTGAATTGCGGAAAAACGTCCATTTTCGTCGGTATAGTAGAAAAGCTCTTTGTCCGGCTGAGTTCCGAGCTTTGAACGGTTCGTTGCAAATGTGATCCTGCGTGCAAGCTCCGTAGGCAGCGAATAGTCGATCGCCGCTATCCATAATTCTACATTTTTCGGTTCGTCTTTGATAAGAAGCACTTTGCGCTGTTCATCGGGTTTTTCGTACTCATGGACAAGAAACCACACAGCCTCCTTCAGCGCCTTATTCCTGCCGTCATTCACAAAAAGGATCACATCGTCTTCTGTGACAGAGCCTATCTGAGGCTCTGTATCCACCTCCGGGAGCATTTCAGGAATGGGATTGGACTCTGTATCCATATAGTAATCATTTTCACTTTTCAGATGTGCGTCCCATTGCGGTGAACCGAACCAGTAAAACGGATAACCGCCAATACTTCCGATAAAGCATTGCTTGATATATGTACCTGCACGATGAGTTTTCCCGTTTTTTCTGGGCTGCCTGCAATGAGGACGGGCATATTCAAACGAGAATGCGTATACTCCTTCGCCCAGTGATGTATACTCATATGAATGCACAAGACCTGTCGATGAATTTTCTCTCGAACAGTTCGGCACGGCAAGTCTTGCCAGTAAAAGATCATAGTTATGATCCGATGCGTGCGTTAAGCCTTCACTTACAGAAAACACACCGAATCCATCTCCTCTGACTACCTTCGCATTGTTTTTCAGATCCCGGTGAGGGGAGGAACGGGTGTATATAAGCTGATCCAGCATCAAACCCCTCCTTTTTTAATATCACTGTTTCTTCATACATATCAAATGAAAAGAAACCGCAGAGTTATTCTGGTCCTTGATTAAAAGCATTATAAAATTTTCGCAAGACGAGGAAGAAGCCGCAGACTTTCGCCTTTCAATGCCGATGACGAAGTATTGCGAGAATCAGACCGAAAAGCGGTAAAGGCTTTAGTAAGGAAACAGTATCAGACTGTGGGGATTATCCCTTCTTTTGAAAGCATCCAATACAGCGGATCAAGTACTCTGTGCGGCATAACTTTTCCAAGCTGTGAATTACCTGTGGGAGGCTGTCCGAAGCTTGAAACGCCAAAGAAACGCACCTTATTGCTTTTGAAGTTAGTGTCGATAGAATCCAAAAAGGAAGTCTCACCTCTGCTTAAAAGCCAGTCTCTTATCTCTGCGTCCACAGCGTTTGCATCGGCTTTATCAAAGCCTTTTTTCGCCTGATGAGGGCTTGGCTTCATTACAACGGCGCTGCCAAAGCTTTCCTTTACAGCGTCTATCTTCGTGAAAACTACAGCAACATCACGATTGATAAGCTTTCCGGGAGGAAGACCGCAATTGTTTCGCACGTATTCCGCAATACCGTCTACCATTTTTGCCGAAGCGTCGTTGACATGATCCGCCGTAGTAGACCAGTTAAGGATATCCTCCTCTATCGTACTTGCCACTCCCGGAAGCGCCAGCGGATCTATAAGTATAACAAGCACTTTGGATTCATTGATATATCTGCTGACAACAGGGTCGATATGCTCTATATCCTCGCCTGCGCCGTCAAAAATGGTAAGCGAATAGGTCGGGATATAGATACCTGTCATCTTGTTTTTATCTTTAAGCCGCCACAGCTGAGGGGGCGGCATACTACCTGCCGGAGTAGCCGGAACAGGTTCATGCATAGAGTAGATTATTGTGTCGTTTTCTTCAAACATTGCTTTTGTCAGATCGTCCATAGGCGACGGAACAAGATAAGAGTCGGGCGAATGCCTTAGCTCATGGAGCATCGTTGTCAGAAAGTTGGTTTTTCCCGAGCCGGTAATACCCAATATACTGAATCTCAGGTATTTTGAATACGACATTATGTCGGGCGGAAGCGCAGCGTTGCAGTAGCTGCAAATGCGTTCGCTTGCATAACCTGTACAGCCGGTCCTTGAACATCTGGGCGTTTTTTTCAGCAAAAGCTCTGCTTTGGTGGGTACGACCGGCGCACCGCATGAATTGCAGACCATTCTCAGATCCTAGCTTCGCAATTCCTTCAGACAATAAGGGCAAAGCACCTCTGAAACCAATCTCACATCAATCATTCCTTTCTGCGTGTGTCATCTTGCAATACAGCCGGAAACATCGGAAGGCGAAATGTCATATTCGTCCTTGTCGTCTTTTGATGTAAAACAGCGCAAACACACTCCCGGCTGTATGGTTTTAACAACATCATCGGGCAAACGATAAGTAAACTCTCCGTTTACAAACGCATTTTCTTTTTCGTCTATCTGATGAATGACCTTTGTTTTCGGATCCTCCAGGCTCATCGGGATATGTCCGTCCGTCCGGCAAACAACATATATCACCGGAAGATCGTTTCCGTTTGACGTGATAGTCAAGCGGCAGCTTTTATCAATAAGACGGTTTAACAGACCTGTTCCCAGCCAGGAAAACTTATACGAAAGCTGCTGCTTAGGCATATTGTTCACCCGCATCTTAGATGGTTCGGAATACACTATCGAGCCGTTATTCAGCCTGTATTCTCCGATGACGGTGATATAAAGCTCTTTTTCGGGGATCTTTTCAATAAGTATCATTCCGTCTTTAATATACTCATCAACATTTATCTTCTGCATTTTCGATCCTTTCACATCGCCCACCGATGCCCAGGGGATCGTATCATCTGTCTTTTCGGCAAAACAGTAGTAGATGCTGTCGAGCATATCGGGGATATCCACAAGACGGATACGCAGCTTTCCTGCCGTGACCGCCGTATTCTTGCGGTCTATCTCACATTTTGAAACGCTCGATACCCTGACCACCTCTGAGATTATTCCCTTAGAACCCGACAGTGACAAAACAGCTAAAGTATGCTGTGTGTTTTCACCGATATCAAAAAAGACTTCTCCGTCTGTTCCCGATACGTTCGCCCATATCTTTCCGTTTCCAAATGCCTTCGTTATATCGGTCATATCCATTGCCTTGTGATCAGTACGGGAGGAAACGGCTTCCGGTACTTCCTTGATGATAACGGTCGTCTTAACATTAGAGGGCTTTTTCCAGCGAACGGTAACTGTCGTGCCTGACGTTGCGGCAGATACGTCCTGCAAAACCTCCGGCGGATATTCGGGAGTAAGCATCAGCGTTATCCCTTCACTGTAAGCAAAGCCGCTGTCACAAGGATAAATGCACTGCAAACGGTAGCCGTATGTAACATTGTTGCGCAGGTTCGTGTCGCTAAATGACACGAATGCTTTTGACGAAGCCACAGCGCAAGTCTGATCCGGTTCGGCAGGCGGTATCGTGCCTTCGCTTCGCTGAATGCGAACTCCGATGCTGTTTGAGGGAAGCGTCCAACTGAATTCACATGAATTATTGTCGGCAGAAGCGCTAAGCTGTGTTTTGTTTAAATCGCTGAAAACAGCGGCGCTGCATACGGCAGGCTTTGAATAAGTGTTTGCCCTGTGCGCAAAAACTGCGTAACCGTAACGTATGCCGGAATCTATCGTATTATCGCAGTACTCCGTACCGCTTATATCGGAAGCGATCAACTCTCCGTCTGTTATACCTGTTGGTGCGGTATTCTTTTTTCGCACAATACGGTATGTAACGCCTCTGTCGCCGGAAGGAAGCCATGACAAGCTGCAGTAAACATTTTTCTCCCCCACACCTGCAGCCGCATTCAGCGATGAGGGCGATGATATTGGGATCGTACTCAGAACTTGTACAGCAGATTGATAATCAGCCGCTACCTCAAGAACGTCTATGCAGGCATTCGCACGTTCCTCAAACGACATCTGAGTGGAAGGCATAAGCGAGGCAGCCTGCTTCAATTTATCTTTGATAAGCTTTTTTTCTTTTTCTATATTCAGCTCCGGCATAGACGCAGAAAGCTTTTCTGACAGTTCCTTTGCCTTGCAATACCGCCTTGAATCAATATAAGAGCGAAGCTCGTCAAGCGGCTTCCGATACTTTTCCGCCTGCTCGTTTATCTCGGCCTTCAAAGGATCAAGCTTGGGGTTTCCGGGATATGCTGTCTCTGCCATTTTCAAAAAACGTTGTGCAGCGGAAATATCCCCGGCGGCAAGCGAAACCTCAGCCTGCTCGACGTATTCATCGAAAAACTGCATTTCTCTGACAAAAAAGCCGCATTTACAGCGTCTTGCAGAAGCAGGAACAGGGTTTGAACACTTAGGGCATTTCACATAAAGCTTTGCGCCGCACACCGTACATACAGAACGCTGAGCAGTCTCAGCGTCACGAAACTCATACGGCGCATCGCATGACGGACAGATCACATGGATAGATGCGTCGAACGGCTCGTAAGGATCCTTTATCAGACCGCCCTCTCTGTTGTAAAGAGAGAGAGCAAGATCATATTCGGGAAAGCTGCGTCTGATCTTCTCGATACAGCCATCGGCAAAGTACCTGTCTCTTTTGAACTGTTCGGGCGCAGCCTTTATAAGAGCAAAAAGCTCTTTGAGCTGCTCTCGCTTTAATGACGAATCATATTTTTCTCTGTTTGTCTCACAGTCAAAGACCTGGGTCATACCGGCAGTAAACAGGTCGCCCAGCAAATGACCCTCCTCGCTCATATCGCTCGCAAGGCGAGAAGCCCACGTTTCCATGACGGCATACAGATCGCTTGTGCGCCGTTTTTTATAACCGACTCTGTCACGTTCGCTGCCGCCTGCGAAAAAGCAAGCAAGATCATACATATCGTTTATCTGGGAAGTCCAGGGATACTTAGGTGAATTAAGCTTTTTCAGCCGCTTCAGATCGGTAGAAAGATGTCCGTAAATAACAGATGACAAAAAATAGTCGTCGAGGTTCAGTCCGTCAGAAGGTTTGCACACAATAAAGCCTTTTTTGGTATAGATATCCTCAACGGTTTTCGGTGAAAGCTTTAGCTTTGAAGAAACACTGTGTATCTGAGCAGTCGTTACATTGGGGGAGTTTCCGCTGCCAAACATCAGTATATCGAGTATCTGTTCAAGCTGGCGCACCTTTATCTGTCTTAATGCTCTGGCTTCTGTATTTCTCTGCCTTACGTCATTCATCACAGCGGTGATGTCTTCGAGCATAGCCAGTTCTTCATTGAGCGAACGGCGGTACGATTCGACCGTTTCGTTTGCGAGCATATCCTCTGTTCTGCGTTTCCATTCCGCTATAGCTTTGTCTATTCGTCTTTGGTTTTTCTCGGGCGGATCAAACTCCAACCCGAGCATTTCAAAATAATTGCGTCTTGTCATAACTCTTTCTTCCTTTTGCGTCGGCATAGGTCGTCAATCAATCCGTCTCACCTATCGCACGCCACGTTGACACTGCTGCGGCGCTTGAAGCCCTTCCCCTCTTTTTCGGCGACGATCGCCCGATCTCCTGCGCTATTTTTCCAAAGCTTTCGACTAATCTGTCATGGCTTACAAACATAGACTCGATCTCGCCGGAGCTTATCTCTTTCAGGAATTTTTCGTCTGCCGTTCCGAAGCCTATGCCCACTATGTCTATACCTACCTCATGACACATTCTTGCTCTGAGTACCGCCTTAGCCTGATCGTCCCATCTGCCGTCTGCAAGAACGATGCCAAAGCGTTTTCCGTTTGCTTTTTTAAGCATTATTCTGATGTCGTCAAACGGATCTGCGCCGTTTAGTATGCCTGCCATCTCTTCTTCGATCGAATTGATCGCAGCTTTGCACTTTTCAAGGTCGCTGTCAAGCTTCTTTACAACGACAGACCTGTCCGACACCGCCACGATACCGACCTCTACGGTACAGTTGTTCCGACCGAGCTTATCTACAAAATGGCGCATGGCTTTTTTTGCCTCGCTGAGAGGATAGCCATTCATGCTGCCGGAAACGTCTACAGCCATAACAACATTAAGCTGCTGCGGCGCTTCTGTCTTTTTAGGCGGCAGAGCAAATCTGCTCATATCGTTCGGAACAGGCTCTTGTGTGACCTTTAAGTCAACATCCTCTCCCTGACATCGCACCTGAACGTGTACCATTCCGTTTTTATCATAGCTGTACTGTATGCTTACGACCGTACGATCATTTTCAGGGTCGTGTTTTATCCCATGCGCAGTATATTTGCCGATAACAACGCTTTCAAGAGGCGGCGCTTCCCCTTGGAGCATATATATCTCCAAATCGTTATCGCCGTTTTCACTTGTATAATAATAAAAACTCTCTGCGCACTTTACAGGTATTATACTGTTGGACGGAACTATCGTTTTATTGATATATTCGTTTCCGTCTGCGCTTACCGCTATAACGCCCATCGCATGAGCGCAGACATCGGAAGGCATTACCGACAATGCGTTTTGCAGCTTTGTTTCTTTTCCTACCTTTTCGGAAACCCCCGACGTTCTGTCACGCATTACGCTGCCTGCAACGCTTTGAGCGTATTTCGGCGGCGCAGAGCATGCTGCGCATATGGCAGCGCCCAGCGCTACCGCTTCATCGGGATTTACGTGCATAAGCGGCGTATGACCGCTTCTTTCTTTTAAAAACGAAGCCACCCGGCGCATTCTTGTCGAACCGCCTACCAACAGTATATCCGTAATATCTCCCCACGAAAGCGAAAGCTCGGAAAGAAGCTGTTCGCACAGTGTTGTCGTGCGTTTGATAAGATCGAGTGTAGCGCTGTTAAACTCTTCTATCGTGATCTGCGTTGAAAAACTGCCGAAGTCCTCGCCGAACAAGCGCACATTGACCGTGTTCCTTGCGGTAAGCTGCTTCTTTATACTCTCGGCTTCTCTCATTGCGGCGTTATGAAGCGAAGGATAATCCTTAATACTCAGCCCCGCTTCCGCTTCGGCTTTGCTCTCGATAAGCTCTGCCAGACGAGCGTCGAAGTCTTTGCCGCCAAGCGTATGATCTCCGTTGGTACGAAGCGACTCTACCATTCCCCCGTTTTTCATTTGAATGAGCGTTACATCGAAAGTACCTCCGCCGAGATCATACACCATTATCCGTGCGTTCTCACGCCAATGCTCTACGCTGTACGCAAGCGCCGCTGCGGTCGGCTCGTTGATGAGCTGCTTTACATTAAGCCCCGCCATTTGCGCAGCACGGAGCGTTGCGCTGCGTTCCTTGTGGTAGAAATAGGCAGGCACCGTTATGACAGCTTCATCTACCCTTTCGCCTGTTACTGCTTCGGCCTCGTCTTTTATGTGTCTGAGCATTATCGAAGAAAGCTGCACAGGCGTATAGCTTGCCGAATCGATCGTACAATAGACCTCATCGCTGCCCATACTGCGCTTAAACGACGAAGTACACCCTGTTTCGCCCGATTCGTAAGCCTCTTTCGCCTCGCTCCCGACAATAGTTTTCCCGTCTTGAAACTGTATGACAGAAGGCGTTATCCGTTCTCCGTCTCTGTTCGGGATCATCACGGGAACGCCCCTCTGTTTATCGACAACGGCAGCAGCCGAAAATGTTGTTCCGAGGTCAATACCTATCTTTATCCCCATTTCAGCCACCCTGTTACTCCGCAGAAATGCTAAGCTGAGTAACGCTGCTGTTCTCCATATCAATATCGGAGTTCATCTTGATCGTAGTTTCAACGCTTTCTCCGTTGTTTTTATTCAGCGTCTTTACATAAACGCCGGCAGCGTCCACAATGAATGTCACCTCTACCGGAGTTCCCTTCGGAGTGTTCTTCGGAAGTATCATTTCCAGCTCGCCGAGCAGCTTTACTTTGTTTGAAGGGTCTGTCTGCTGCGGGTCTCCCTCGTTTGTAACGCAGGGAGTCAGGCTGTCGTCAAGACACATATTCTCAAAAACACGCAGCACTATCATCTCCATATTGTCAAAAGACGTATAGTACTCCTTTACCGTTTTTGCAGGCATTATGTCGCCGAGCTTTATGATATTATCTATGATGTATTCGCCCTTGAGGTCAAGCACGCCGGGACCGAACGAACGGGGAGTCTGATCTTCGTACTCAAATCCCATCGAAAGACCGCTTCCCGCTGTTGAATGCACCTTGACTTCACCGATATCTTTCCCGTTGTTTTCGCTTTTTGCTTCGAGTATCTCGTCAACTATGATACCTGCGCAGATCGCTGCGCCCTTTGCAACGGCTCTGTCGGGGTCTTCAAGCTGCACCTTGCCGGGGAATCTTGCCTCTACGGCGTTTCTTATCATCGGCATAAATGTCGAGCCGCCCACAAGCAGAACGGTATCTATATCAGGATCGCCTGCCTTGCGAAGAACGTCTTCAACGTAAGTCATGGTCTGAGCGACCTTATCCGAAGTCATTTCTTCAAACTGCTGTCTCGTAACTGAAACTGCCGTCATTGAACCGTTTACATTGATCTTGATCTTAACATTTTCGGAATTGCTCAGTTTTTTCTTTGCAGTCTCTACACGGCTCCTGATTATCTGCCGGGTCTCGATCTCGACCTCATCGGGGGTCAAGCCGTTTTCGTCACAGCAGACCTTTAGTATATACTCATAGAGCTTGTCGTCCCAGTCCTTGCCGCCCAGAAGATCGTTGCCGCCTGTTGCAACGACTCTTACTATTTCAACTTCCTTGCCCGAGTCGTTCATTTCAAGAGACATTTTCACAATGGTAACGTCAAACGTACCGCCGCCAAGATCGTAAACAAGAATAGTTCTTTCCTCTCTGAACTGTCTTGCGCAGTAACACAAAGCAGCGGCGGTAGGCTCGTTTATCATATTGAGCACGTTCAGGCCTGCAAGCTCGCCTGCCTGCTTTGTGGCGTTTCTCTCTTCAAGTCCGAAGTACGCAGGGCAGGTAATAACAACGTCGTCAACCGTGCCGCCCTGCTCTTCGACCATTTGTTTTAGTCTGCCGAGTATCAGCGCACTTATCTCAACGGGAGTATACTTTTTTCCGTCAAACTCAAATGTCCGTGCGTCAGGCTTACCGATCTCACGCTTTACAAACTGAACTACCCTGTCTCCGTCGCTCTCGACCATATCTTTTGCGCTGCTGCCTATCACGACATTATCTGCGCTCTCAAAATAGACTGCAGAAGCGAGAGTGTCGCTTGCGTCAGCCTGATTCCTGATGACCTCGGGATTTCCGTTTCTGTCAAGGCACGCTATACATGAATAAGTCGTTCCAAGATCTATACCATATGTACTCATATCAGATCACTCCTCACTTTCGCTCTTCGGCTCATAGATAAAAACATCGACAAATTCGGGGTAGAGAATAACTCTGTCTCTTACAACGCCCGGCTTGCGGCTTTTTGCAACGGTATTATGCTTGCTCTCGTCATTTACAGAGAGCTTGTTTATCACCTTTGTGACCCTCGGCCGCCTTACGTCTCCCTCGCTGCTTCTTATGATATCTGCGCCGTAATCGGTCAGAATATCTTCAAGCTGCTCAAACATCGACTCCAGATTCTTTCTTGTGCGTTCTTCCATTGAGCCGTCTTCCAGAACAGAACCGTATTCAACGTACACCGCAGCGATATCCTTTAGTATCACGTCAAATCTTTCTCCGCTTAGCTGTTCCTTATACGAATCTATATCCTGCTGCATGCCACGGCGAACCTGAACCTGAAAATTTGCATTCTCACGCAAGGTCTGATTAAGCTTTGCGTCGTTTCTATCCTGCTTCCCGCAGACCGATCTGACCGACTCTTCAAGGCTTTCGAGCTTTGAGATCACATCGGAAAGGCTTTTTTCGACGCTCTCGTTTTTATTTACAACGCTTTCTTTTTGAAGCATATCAAGTATCTGTTTGAATGACTCTTCGCTCGTTTTACTCAGTTCTTCCGGCGCAGCGCTCGGATCGAAACTGCGATCGGATATGCTGTCCGTGTTATCGGGCTGCAGCTCCTGCGCAGCTTCGCTGTGTATTTCTTCAATACTCAAAACAATTACCTCCTTTTATTATCTCTATACGTTTATTATGATACCATCAAAAGGCATATTTTGTCAAGAGTAGACAAATACGAATACACATTTGAAAATATTGTGTTATTATTACAGGCACATTTTTATTGTTGCCGTAATGTCATTGAAAAAAGACAGTCATAATACTTTTTTATCTCTCCCCCGTTCTTGCTTTGACTTTGGGTATACGAGCAAACCAAACGCCGCCCCCTGCACAAGATCGGGAGCGGCGTTTGGTTTTTATTTTAGAAACACTAAGTTTGTTTCGCTGCTCTAAGCTTTTTAGTCAGAGCTGCGAAAAAAGATGAATGTCTTTTTGGTTTCTTTCATTTTGTCGTTACCTTCTTTCTTTAGTGTGTTATAAAAATGAACGTCTGCGTACTTTTCCGATATCATTATTCTAAGGAAGCACTGATTAAATCGAGTGCCCATATTGTGCAGTCAGATTTTTAGGCAAATAACACGGTAAATTTACCGATACTGTGCGATGAATACCGATGTGCGGAGCAAACGGGTTTATTGATAAATACGATCGGTAAAAAAATAATGCCCCTCACCGCAAGCAGTTCTTGCAGTGAGGGGTTTGCAGATCATTTACATAGCAGTAATAGTGCCGTTGGAGAATTTGTATGTTCCCTGTGTAAATCTGTAGTTAGCGCCGTTTCGGCTGTCCCAGTTGCCGTGACCGTCGTTGAAGCAAACGTTTGCATACGATGCCGAACCGAGGTCGATAGTATACTTGTGTGTATATCCGGGAACTTCGTTTGTTGCTGTCATTGCAATGCCGGGAACGTTCGTCCAGGAACCACTGCCGACCTGATAATGGATGTTCGGGTTAGAGTAGCCCTTGTAGTAGATCGTAACTGTGTTTGTAGGAGCACTTACATCGTATCTAAAGCCCGCTGAGCCCAAACACTTATCTTGATACCAGATCTCACAGTAAATATAATATGTACCTGCTGCCGAAGGAGTCCAGTCTGCTGTATTATCAGCCTTTGTTTCAAGCTTCTCTGTTCTGCCTGTAGCAGGGAAGCGAGCCTCATACTTAAATGTATAGTCAGAGAAATCTACGCTCGGCTTGATACGAAGATTAACTGTTTCACCTACAGATGCATTCGGCTTGCTCGTGAAAAGTGTGCTGTTATTCACATCGGGATCAAAGAATGTGCAGGTCACACTTACATCAAAACGTTTAGATGCGCCATTGACAACAGTATAGACATGAGCAACATATGTCACATCGCCCGGAGCAGCAGGTGTCCATGTAGGAGTATATTTAGTTTCATCAGATACAAAGCCACCGTGCGCGTACAAGAATTCCTCTTTACCATTTTCTAGTCTGTAATACCAAACCTGGTTTATACCTTCCGTATGATAAGCACGGACCTTGAGCTCAGGTCTGCCCCCTACAGGAAGCACTTCCGGCGAAGCAGTCATTCTTACGCTTACCTCAGGCTCAAACTTTGTTACTGTGCCGCCTGAGATCTTGTAGCAGCCTTCTCTTACACGGTATTTTGCACCGTTGTTGTTATCTACATTGCCATTGCCGTCTGTGAAATAAACATCGGCGTATTCTGCTCTGCCGAGATCGATCTTTTCTACATATGAATAATCTTCAAACTCATCCGACTCATCCATAATAAGATCGAATGAAGCGCCTGTGCTTGTCACAGCACGAAGGTTGGGAGCGTCAAAACCTTCGTAGTATATCTCCGCATATTTCGCAGGATATTTTTCGACCGTGATCTCAAATGACTTTCTGGCAAGATTATACGATCCTGCATTAAGGCTCAGCTCTGCCTTGTAAATGCCCTCTTTTGAAGGTGTCCACTGAGCTGTATGATCCGCATTGATCGTAAGATACTCACCCATTGATGAGCTGTTAACAGGTGCTACAGTTAAATAGTAATATGTGCCGGGGATATCATCCATATCAACGGTGAATGTAACAACGTCACCATCGTAAACCTTGGTTTTGTCTGCCGTAAACGATCTGATCGAAACAGTTTTTACTTCAACAGTCTTGGAATCAAGAACGATCCTGCCTGTTGAATCCTTGAGATATACGGTAAACGTATACTCTCCCGGCTCGTTGATCTGATAGTACGAACGGCTGTAAAAGTTAAAATCAGAGACCGTGGTTTCAACACCGTTGTGTGTGCAGGTGTATTTGTACTCATAAGGAGCAGTTCCGCCGACAGCTTCACTCATAAGATCAACTGTCTTTTTGATGGGGTAAACATCATTAAGGTTCTGAAGCTTTACGTTAAGACCGGACGCCTCGCCGTCAAGCTTTGTGATAACGCCGTTTGATAATGTATATCTTCCCTTTTCAAAACGATAGTTAGCGCCGTTGCGGCTGTCCCAATGACCGTAACCGTCGTTGAAGCATACGTTTGCGTAAGATTCACTGCCAAGGCTAATTGTATACTTATGTGTAAAGCCTGCGACCTCGTTTGTCGGGAGCATTGCAACACCGGGAACATTAGTCCAGCTGCCGCTGCCTACCTGATAGTGAATGTTCGGGTTTGCATAACCATTATAGTAGATAGTAAGATCGTCATTGTTTGAAGTGCCTTCAACAGAGTACTCAACGCTCTTTGCAGCAACGATCTTGTTATTGCACAGGATCTCACACTTGATCGTATAGTCGCCGCCTGCTGCGGGAGTAAATGTGAGCGAACCGTTGCTGTTAGCGGAGTAAAGTGCGGAAATACCGTTATTAGTTACGATATAGCGGTAATTGCTGCCGTTTACTGTGGAAGGAAGTCCGGAAACAACGGGAGTAAATACGACCGTATCGTTTACATGTGCATTCTGAACATTTGGAACGATATCGCTTATTGCAGCGCCTGCGACCTCGATAGTTTTAGAAGCGGAAGCTATTCTATTAGCGGAATCCTTGACATATGCAGTAACAGTAACAGTTCCTGCCTCGGTCACAGGCTTAACGATGGAAGCTTCGGATGTCCAGTCGCTGAGTGTTACCGTGTAATCGCCGTTTGAAACCTCATACTTATACTGATACGGAGAAAGACCGTTCTGTGCGGCTGCACTTACAGTGATCTGATTGCAGACAGAAAGACCTGTTTCGGGAGTAACGCTGATCTCTACGGAAGGAGCAACTGTAAAGTTTACGTTATCGCAATGGTACGTCAGATATGAATCGCTTATATAATTAAGACCACCATAAAAAATATTGTAAGACGCATCATCGGAAGAATCGACAAACTGAAGCTGCTTTACCTGCAGGGAATCGTTCTTTCCGGCATAAGAGACCTTAATATCCCATTCATAGTTATTGACAGTGTCTCGTGTAATGCCGGGAACAACCTCGCCAAGATCAAAGTACATTGTTCCTTCATTTTCACCGGTCACACCGTTAAAGCTCTTGTTGCTGTCATTGACATAAAGAGAATAATTGTAACCGGAATCATTATAATACTCGCAGCGATAAGGATTGACTTCAGATGTGTAAACATTCGAGGAGTCGTTCTTATCAACAGCTGTGATCTCCACATCTGTAAAGAAACGTGAAGAAGCGCTGAGTACATACTTGAGATAAAGACCGGAAGCCATATCTTCGCACTCTTCGCTGTCAATGCTGATCGTGCTTGCCTCAACAAGAGCAGGGATTCTGCCATTCTGATTATCTGCGGCAAGAACGGAAGTCTTCTCGTTGAGTGCATCATAAGCAAGCCAGAAGTAACCGTCGTTGCCCTTTTCCTCACCCCACGAGTTAGCAATCTTAAATGCGCCAAGCTCGCCACGGTCGAGGATATGGTTTTCGTTGATGTCGCACCAGATACCGTCGTTATAGCCTACGATAGTCATAGCGTGACCGCCTAACTCACCAACGCTTGCGTAAGCGATCATCTCGCCTACATGGCTGTTGTCTGTGTTATAGTAAGGGCTGTCGGGAATAGCCTTGAATTTCCAACCTAAGACATATGTACCGAAAGCGATAATATCACCATTAGCGAGGGCTGTTTTAAGAGCGTCAAGGTCCTCGTCTTTTTCATTTGTAACAGGTGTGCCGACAGGAGATATAGGATAACTTGTCTCAATTAACTCACCGTCATCGTAAACCGTAGATGTAAAGTATCTGTAGTCGCTGATACGGTTGTGGCTTGCGTGCTCCCATACGTTGCCCTCTGCATGCCATGAAAGATAATTCTCGGCAGGCTCAAGAGTATTCTGTATCGGAACATCCGCTGCAGTGGCAACGCCCATATCGCTGAAAACATTGTAGATCTTATAAGCGTTTGAGCCGTTATCATCACCGCCATTAGTGAGGTTGTATGACCATGTCGGAGAATAAGTATTCTCGGGAGTAGTCGCAACACCTCTCGCCTTATTCATCATGTAAGTGTACTGATAGTACGTTGTAGCCCATGCTGCACAGGAACCGATCTCGTTCTGATTGCCGATCGGCGGAAAGTAGATTGAGTTCTCGTTCTGAGTGTTGTCCACAGCATCGGGAAGCGTATTAGCGCCGTTCTTTGGCGCACGGTCGTCCTGCGGTGCATTTTCCTCGGCAAACTCTTCGTAATCCGACATAGACTCGATCTTGTGGTCGCCGTAATCGGCATTGACATCAAGGTCTGCACCTGTAGGCATATTGTCGAAGTTTACGACAACATCGCCGTTCTCATCGATCTCCAGCCCATTCTTTGTGAACCGGATCTCCTGTGTCTGCGTTTCGTCCGCATATGCTGTGAGCGCTGTTGATGAAACAGATGTGATAAGCGCTGAAGCAAGACAGATCGAAACAACTCTTTTGAATCGTTGATTCATGGTTTTCATTTCTCCTTACTAAAAATATATATTATATGATAAACATATAATAAGCAGTGATGATTTTTGCATTTACTGCAAATACTGAGATCACATGAAACATATAAAGCGCCGCATTTTCACGGCCTTTATATTTCCGATATATAAGCAATTCCGCCGCTGTTCTTACAGGTGGTTTTCGGAGATTAATTGCCTTAATCATTATATTTAAACAAGTTGATATGGTCAAGGCAGATAATTCTCGAAAGAATACATATTTTTTGTGCAATGAGCTGTTTTTAGCCCTTTCCGCACACCTGATTTTGCGGCCATTCCCGAAAGGGCTAAAAATTTTGATGAAAATTGGCTTTTTGCACTATTTTTCATTCATTCCATTAAAAAATGTTCTACAGCGAAAAAAACCACAAAATATTCCTTGTGCGGCACAAGAGAGTTTTCCACATATAAATCGAACGATAGTTTTCGATTGCAAAAAGCAACACGGAAATGTCTTTTCATCATCTCCGTGTTGCGTTGATTTTTTATAGTATTGTCATCACATCACAAATATGCGCCTCGTACATACCGCACATCATGCCTTAGATCTCATGATCGTTTATATTCCACTTTTTCGCAATCTCAAAGCTGTTTGGCAGCAGGTCAATAAGCCTGATGAGGTTGTTGAAAAACCTTCTTCGGCTTCCGAATCCTCTGTTGATCGAATCTATTATAGCGGATTCGGATAGTCCAGCTTTTTTCAGTTCCAGACACATTGCGATGACGGCGTAAATATGCACGACATTCATCGTAGGATAAATGTTGTGTTCTTTGAAGAGATCAGAAGCGTACATTTGTGTAAGCCGCTTTGAATACGCCGAAGCTCTCAGCTCAATATTATCAAGACGTGCGGTTTGCAAAGCTTTTCTGTATGTTTTCGAGTATGATAGAACCGCATTTTCGTTTTCATACAAATCACCTATCGAATCACAGACACAAGCAATCCCACAAGCAGTGCAGATATCAATCCGAAAACAAGACCGGGAAAGAGCATTCCTTTAAGGTGAAACCACTTCTGATGATATGCTTTGTCCATGTGCTCGGTACCCTCAAGGCGAAACATTTTAAGATTTGCAAACAGCACCCAGTCAATAAAGAAAGTGTCGTAAGCGCCTATCCAGAACATAAGCCCGAAGGTAAAAACAAATCCCTGAATAAATGTTTCGGCACCGGCGATAATGGAGCAGATCAGCAGTATTCCGGTAAACAGAAGAATACCAAAGGATTTTGCAAGAATCACCTTTTTTGATCTATATGTAACGTCAACCCTTTCATGAGTTTTGAAATACTCCTCCCGAATATCGGGCGGATAGTTGTGAATGCTTGCGGCGCTGTGCTTTTTTCTCGCCGCTAAAAAGACAATAGCCGTAAATACTGCGGCAAATAAAACCGCTTCGATAATGATGATCTTTAGATCCACCATATTCCCTCCTTAATTTCGTTCAAGCCACGCTGCCCTTCCGTTATCTATGATAAGCTCTGTTTTCTTATCAGATATGAGCGGCGCTTGCAGGTAAATGCAGTTTACTCTCTGATGGCTTGATAACACTTCGTCAGTTTACGCAATCGACCAATCCTGCCCCTGAGTTTGCAGTCGCACCATATTGGCAAATACTCCGTCCTTCTTCATAAGCTGCTCGGGCGAGCCTTGCTCTGCAACGCACCCTTGATCCAGCACAACTATCTTATTTGCCTTCGCAACAGTTCGCATACGGTGAGCAATGACCATAACAGTCTTGTCCTTGATAAGTCTCGTCAATGCGCTTTGCACCTTTGTCTCGTTTTCAACGTCGAGTGATGCCGTAGCTTCGTCAAGCAGAATGATCGGCGCATCCTTCAAAAAAGCTCTTGCTATCGAAATACGCTGCCGTTCACCGCCCGATAACTCACTGCCGTTCTCGCCTATTATCGTATCGTATCCCTGCGGTAAACGGCTTACAAACTCATCACAATTCGCAAGCTTTGCAGCACGCTTGACTTCCTCATCGGAAGCATCTTTTCTTCCGATGCGAATATTATCCAGTATGCTCTGATTAAACAGCGTAACATCCTGAAAAACAATGGAGTACGCAGAGAAAAGAGTTTCGGGATCGACCTTTGAAACGTCCATGCCTCCAAGCGTTATCTTTCCGCCGACAGCGTCCCAGAATCTCGCCGCAAGCCGTGACACAGTAGTCTTACCGCCTCCCGAAGGTCCTATAAGCGCTGTTACTTCACCCTGTTTTGCAGTAAACGATACATCGCTGAGAACCGTTGTATCATTGTTATACGCAAATGATACATGATCAAATTCTATATCATAACCGTTGTTTGTCATCTGCGATGTACCTGTCTGTACCTCATGTGAAAGTACCTCATCAAGACGTTCGCACTGCACTCTTGTTGCAATTATCGTAGCGAAATTCTGTAAAGTTATCTGCATCGGATCATAAAGCCGTGATACGAGCATCAGAAACATAAAGAATGTCAGAAGTGTTATCTCACCTTTTGCAAGAAGCATTCCCCCGACAAGCGCCGTTGTAGCTATACCAAGCTTTAAAACTATCGCAGATGAATTTACGCAGATCGCAAGCTTCAGCTCTGTGAAAAGGGCATACTTTTCTACTTTTCTGATCTTCTCATCAAGGGAAGCCATATAACTGTTCTGTGCATTGTTGGCACGAAGATCACGGATCGTTTCAAGGCACTCCTGTATTCCTTCGTTCATTTCCAGTTTTACGCTGTTATTCTTTTTGACCGCCTTTTTCTGATAATCCGCCGAAACCCATATCAGTAAGAACGATGCAGGAATGACCCAGAAGCTTGCCAGAACCATACGCCAATCAAAAAATATGAACAAACCGACTCCGACAATCGCTGTCGATACCAGCGCACCGATAAATTCCGGTATCCAATGGCTTGAAGCTGTTTCTATCATCGCACAGTCCGACATTATCGTTGTGGTAAGATCCGCAATATTCTTTTTCCCGAAATATGACAGCGGCAGTTTCCTCAGCTTTTCCGCAAGCGCAGTTCTTCTCACACCGCTTTCCTTGTAAGTTGAAAGGAACGTTGCATTGTACTGGATATAATTTGTCAGCGCTATAAGTACAAGTATAACAGCCGAAGTTATAACGTAAAACGGTATACGCTCTTTTGTCAGAGTATCCGCAAGCATATCCTTTATCAGCGAATAAAGAACACCGGCAGACATCATCAAAGACATATTTGTTACCGTAACGCTCACACAAGCCTTTATCATATCGACAGCACCTTCATGAGAAAGCGCAAATGTATGCTGTAATCTCTCTGTTATCTTCATCTTATGCACCTACTTTCCAATTTACCGAACTGTTGTATTCATCGTACATACGGCTATACAATCCGTCTTTTCCCAAAAGCTTTGAATGAGTACCGTATTCGCAGATACTGCCGCCTTCCAGAACATAGATACAGTCAGCATTAACAACAGTACCGAGCCTGTGAGCTATCATGATAACAGTCTTTCCCTTCGCAAGTGCACCGAGAGCTGCCTGAACTTTCACTTCATTATCAGGATCCGCAAACGCTGTCGCCTCATCAAGGATAATGATGGGTGCGTTTTTCAGTATCGCTCTTGCAATCGAGATCCTCTGCTGTTCACCGCCCGAAAGATACGTACCCTTTGCACCTATGACCGTATGCACACCGTCAGGCAGCTTTTCGATTATATCCATGCATTGAGCCGTTTCAAGCGCTTTCATTACTTCTGCTTCAGATGCATCAGGGCGGGCAAGACGGACATTTTCAAGGATAGACGTTTTCAGCAAACGGCTGTCCTGAAATACGAACGATACCTGCTTCATAAGAGTATCCTGCGGGATATTGCGTATATCTGCTCCGCCGATGAATATCGAGCCTTCGGTAACATCAAAGAAACGTGCAAGAAGCTCGGCTGCAGTTGTCTTTCCTCCGCCGGAAGGCCCGACAAGGGCGATATGTTCACCGCTTTCTACCTGTATATTCAGATCTTTCACAGCAAAATCTGACGAATTGTTATAGCGGTAGCTTACATTTCTGAATACGATAGAATTATCTTTCGGGAACTCTTTCTTCTGAGCTTCATCAAGCGGCCGGATACTGAGTATATTATCCATTCGCTTGAGTGCGTCCAATACGACCATTTCCTGTTCGCCGGAGTATGCTATCTTTGTGAGAGTTACAGTAAGCAGCGGCGTCATAATTATATAATACATCACATTAAGTATCATATCTGCGTCAACGCTGCCTTTTGTAAGTACATAAGCTCCAAACACAAGAAACGCAAATACAGAATTGATCGATGTCATAAACATAGTCATAGGCATTCGCAGAATCTTAGTGTAGTCAGTAGTCCATTTTCCAAAGCCGTCTATCGCTTCCTTGAATCTTCTGAATGAATACACAGACTGACCGAACACCTTTACAACAGGAACGCCTCTTACATACTCGGTCGCCTCGCTGCTCATTGTATCAAGCGCATTCTGATATTCGGCCATTTTCTCCTGCATATCCTTGCCAATCATGCTCATCATAAAAGCAAAACCGATAATTGCAGGGATAAGACATATCAGACCAAGTTTCCAGTTAAACGCACCGAGCAACACAAGAAGTCCTACAGGCGTTGCAGCGGCAGCTGCTTTGTCCGGCAGATTGTGCGCAATAAATGTTTCTGTTGCGGCTGTAGATTCATTTACAGTCCGTCGAATTTTACCTGTTCCGTCCTCATCGAACACTCCGAGCGGCAAGGTTACGATACGGTGCATCAATTTGCTTCTCATGTTCGCCTGGATGCGAAAAGCAGCGATATGTGTGCAAAGCAGAGCAGCAATATAAACAAGAAGCGCAGCGATTGTTATTCCTACCGCTTGCCATGCTATACCTGCGATCTTTGAAAGCTCTTCGCCCCTGACCGCTATGCGGATTATTTTCCACAGATCATAAAACGGAACAAGCCCGACAAGTGCACTCAATGCCGCAAGGATACGGCCCAAAGTGATAAGGTGACGGTATCCGCCAGCATATTCGCTAAGCAGATTCATTACTTTCGGATCATTTTTTGTTTTCATAATTTCCTCCATTCATTAGGGAAGCACTGATTAAATCGAGTGCCCATATTGCGCAATCAGATTTGCGGACAGTGTCCGCAGACGGATATGCGTTAAACACTTTTATTTATGACAGCTTGCTCCGCACGCAAAAATACTTTCAATTATGATTCTTTAAGTGCGTTCTGCAAGCGGGTGCATACCCACCTGACGTATTTCAAGGGAGTTTAGTGCAATATGACAAAAAGATGCAAGCAAGATGGGTGCTCAGTCCGCAGGACGTGATTTATTCAGTGGTTCCTTAGTTATCAATAACACAAAATCGATAGCTATCAAAAATAAAAAGAGCCTCTCGGCTCTTAACACAATCCCATTATTCTCATCCAGCCCGGCGTAAAAAATTCATTTACACACTCCAGATACTTTATGACCTTTTCATCACTGTAACCATATATGATCGGCTCAAATGCCGCCGTGAGATAAGCACTCAACAGCATATGCAGTTCCTCCTTTTCCAGATCTTTTGCAGGATAACCGTGTTTTTTCATAAATTTTACGGCATCTTCAAGCTCCTGCCGGTTTTCTTCTGCAAAGCTATGCAGAAAGTTTTCATATTTTGTTCCTTCCGAGCAGTTTATAAGCAGAAGGAACTCATCTCTGTTCGGCAGTATCACATCCCGAACAATATCGGTGAAAGTTCCGCCTAACGAAAAATCCGCCTTTTGCTTATCCGCTAACTCATACTTGGTCATCTGATGCAGATTCATGCTTTTCCTGAGTTTTTCAATAAACGGTTCAACAAGAGAGCAAAACATCTCCTCCTTACTGCTGTAATGGCGATAAAGTGCGGCAGAAGTCATACCTGCTTTTTCACCAATGCTGCGAATAGAAGCACCTATAAACCCGTTTGCAAGAAATTCCGCTTTCATAGCTTCTTTTATCCTTTTATGACTTGCAGATTTATCCTTCGGCACAGATACGCCTCCTTTTGTTATCAATGATAGCTATCTTCTTTATGTTAGCATAGACTAACTGTTTTGTCAAGTTTTTTTTCAAGCAAGTCAAATGCAAATAATTCAGCCAACTTTTTCTATTTTTATTAGTTTATTTTACAAAGGAGGCTGTTCCCAATTGAGTTTCATGGTCAACGCAATTAAGGAACCACTGAATAAATCACGTCCTGTGGATTGAGCACCCATCTTGCTTGCACCCCAAGGGCACTTGTAACACATGCCGATCGGTCTGCGCCTTACGGCTTGCCCTCTCGGTGTGTTACGAGCGCATCTT